>JAZFRV010000269.1:0-3215 GCA_036445875.1 Anaerolineales bacterium | reverse complement strand
TGAATATCAGCGAATGCTGGATATCCTCCTCGAACAGTTCCATTCCATAAAGCACACCAGCCGCATTCTTGAACTCGTGTCCATAGATGATGGGTTTGGATCGCTGAGGTGAATTCTCTACCACTTGGAATAATACTTGGATCGAAATTTAAATACTCTTGTCCAATCCAAAATGCCCAGATTCCGATCAGGAGAATCTCAAGTAGGAGCGAGGGCTCTATCTGCCGGTTCTTCTTATTGGAAAACAAACCAAGAACGCTGGTCTGGAATTTTAACGCCATCTGTTCTTCCCATTTGAGCAACTTAATAAATCCCCTTTGGCTCTTTTGGTAGGTATCAGTCCCCCGGAATTTCTGTAATTTCCATATTATATAGGCAGTAATTACAACACCTATCGCAATGGCGAGTATGAATATCCGTGTTGGATTCATACAACCTCCCTGCTTTCTTTGAACCGTTGAAGTGGGATGGCTCAGCCCTTAACGCAAACCTGTTTCCAGACGCGATATTACCAATCGCTGGATCTCACTGGTACCCTCATAGATTTCGGTGATTTTTGCATCTCGGTAATATCTTTCGATGGGAAGCTCCTTGGAATAGCCCATGGCCCCGTGGATTTGCACTGCTGCGTTCGCACAGAAATTTGCAGTTTCCGAAGCAAATAACTTTGCCATGGAAGCTTCCAGAGTATACCGTTCTCCGGTTGTCTTGTGGCGTTCTTTGGCGTATGCTGATTGATAAACTAACAACCGGGATGCTTCGAGCCGGGTTTTCATGTCTGCCAGTTGGAAAGCCACCCCTTGAAACTGTCCAATCTTTTTCCCGAAAGATTCTCTCTCCTTGGAATATGCTACGCTGGCTTCATAGGCTGCTTCTGCAATTCCCAGTGCCTGGGTGGCAACTCCGATCCTGCCAGCATCCAGAACAGCCATGGCGATTTTGAATCCCTCTCCTTCTTCACCGATCCGATTCTTTGCAGGACAGCGATAATCTTCAAATACCAACTCACATGTCGCTGAAGCGCGAATTCCCATCTTTGGTTCTTTCTTATCCCGGATAAAGCCAGGTTGATTCGCGTCGATCACAAAAGCACTGATTCCGCGGTGTTTTTGATCAGGATCTGTCATCATAAAAACCACCACAAAATCGGCGACTGGACCTCCCGAAACCCAGGACTTTCGCCCATTCAGGATGTAATCATCACCGTCAAGGACCGCTCTACTAAGCATGGAGCTTGCGTCTGAACCGGCACTTGGTTCGGTCAGGGAATATGCGCCGATTTTCTCACCCGAGGCCACTGGACTAATAAAAGTTTTCTTTTGATAGTCAGTTCCAAATAACAACAACCCATAATTATAGAGTGAGTTGTTTACCGACATGATTATCCCGTGCGAAGCATCTGCCTTGCATATTTCTTTTAAGGCCAGAATGTACGCCATGGTGTCCATGCCGGCGCCTCCGTAATCTTCCGGAACTTCAATACCCATATAACCCATTTCGCCCATTTTCTTGATGGTTTCTTTTGGAAAATCACCGGACTCGTCAAACTCTGCAGCTATGGGTTTAATCTCCTTTTCAGCGAAATCCCTGGCGGATTTTTGTATCATTTTGTGTTCATCGCTGAGGGTGAACCCCTGGCCATTAGTCGACATTGAATAACCTCCTATTCCAGATTGCTTGTGAGGGAAAAACGTATTTTTTCATTATAGCATCAGGCGTCTTGAAAAGCCTGTTCAATGGACAAATATTTGGAATAGCTGGTAAGAAAGTAAGCTTGAACCGGAATTATTGGTTCCGAGCCAGGAAGGAGTGTCACGTTATTATGGATGGATTAATCTACCGTTAAGGTCTTGCTGAGGTTGCGGGGAAAATCCGGATCATAGCCCCGGCTGAGACTGCAGCGATATGATAATACTTGAAGCGGTATTACGCTGAGTAATGCCAGGATTGCCGACTGGAATATTTCCGGAACATCAATAACCGGGATGGTGATTGTTTCCTGGGCATTACCCTCCAGACGGGAATCTTGAAAACCTATTGCGATCACGTGGCCGCCCCTGCAAGTTACCTCGTTGATCCCGCTGACGATCAATGGAATATCATCTGGTCCAGCTATAAAAATAACTGGATAACCAGCACTTACAGCTGATAAAGGACCGTGTTTGAACTCAGTTGAAAGTATACCCTCGCAATGTGTGTAGGTTATTTCTTTCAATTTTAAAGCGCCTTCCAGCGCGACAGGGTAGGTGAGTCCGTAACCGAGAATATAAAGATCGTCCCAGTCAATCAATTTTTCAACCACCGGATCAACTTGTTTGGATACTTCATCCAGGGTTCGATCCATCATATATGGAATATCATCTAATACACTCGTTTTGTATCCGCCAAGGTTCAGGGCCAAGTAAAGCAGTGTGAGAACCTGATTGGTATAAGTTTTGGTTGCGGGAACACTTATCTCATATCCGCAGGTGAGGGGTAGATAAACTTCACTGACCAGGGTTAGTGTCGAACCGACCACATTGACTAATCCGAGGATCCCCATACCGCGTTCCGTGGCAGCTTCAATGGCATTCAACACATCCTTAGTTTCTCCACTTTGGCTGATAAAAATACCCACATCTTCAGGGCCAACTGAGGATCCATATTGAGCGGTGAACTGAGGGGCAAGAACTGGAATCGCGGCTTTGCCGGCAAATTGATTAAAGTATACAGAACCAAGTAAACCTGCATGAAAACTTGTACCGCAAGCTATCAGGTAAATATTTCGGGCATCTTTGAGTTTATTAAGAAATAAGGTTAGGTCTTTGGAATTGTCGAGCAGATGAAGCAATTCTCCTGCAACCTGGCCCTGCTCATGGATTTCTTTGAGCATAAAATGATCGTACCCGCCTTTTTGGGCAGCTTCCATACTGTCTTCGGCGATTTCTGGATTTCGCTCAATTGAGCTGCCGTCCTCAACGCTGGTAATTTCATAACCCCCCGACCAGAAAGTGATGATCTCGCCATCAAATAGGCGGAGGATATTCCTGGTAATGGGCAGGATGGAAGGTAAATCGGACCCGATGCAGGTGAAATCTTCTTCGATACCGGCAACCAACCCGGAACCCATTTTGATCGCATAAAGCCGATCATCACCTACTATACCAATAACAAATGAATAATCTCACTCCAGGTCGCGGGTAGCCATGCGGATGGCTTCAACCATCTCACATCCC
>JAZFRV010000268.1:0-2380 GCA_036445875.1 Anaerolineales bacterium | reverse complement strand
TCTGCCTCAGATTCAGAGGTTGAAGCTGCTTTGGAGTTATACCAAACCGAACAGGAAAATTATCAGGATGTGATAGTCGATGTCGGTTATCAGGAGTTTATTGAAGCCGAGACAAGACTCGTCGAAGCCCAAACCGCCTTCGAAGTCGCCGATATATTAAATGATCGACGGGTTGGATATGAGGGTAGAGAGGAGATCGAGGATTTTGTAGAGACGATATATGATTCTGCTGAATCTGAGTTAAAAGCTGCTCAAAAAGCCTATGATCAACTTTTAACTGAGCCAGACTATCAGGAAATCCTGGAAGCCCGGGCCAGAGTTACCGTCGCCAAAGAAAGATATGATATCGCCTTAGATCAACAATTTTTATTGTTTACAGGTGAATTTTCTCTTTCTGTACAAGCTACAGAAGCCACAGTTGCACAGGCAAGATCTGGGATTGTTCAGGCTAAATCCCAGGTTACTCTGGCAGAAGTGAACCATAGAATCACTGTTGCTGCCGTGGCGCAAGCAGAAGCAGCTTTAGATTTGATCAATCTTCAGCTTGATAAATTGATGATTTATTCCCCAATATCTGGGGTAGTCCTTACCAGAACTATCGAACCGGGCGAGGTAATCCAGGCGGGACTCACTGCCCTCGTAGTGGGAGAGTTGGATCATTTAACGGTTACCGTATATCTTTCTGAAGACAGGTATGGTCAGGTGAATTTAGGTGACGCCGCTGAATTATCGATAGACTCATTCCCGGGTATTTTGTTTATTGCTGAAGTGACACGAATCTCAGATCAAGCAGAGTATACTCCCCGGAATGTTCAAACGCAGGAAGAACGCCAGAATACAGTATATGCTGTAAAACTGTTAGTGCCCAATCCAGATGGAAAGCTAAAACCCGGTATGCCTGCAGATGTGGTATTTCTTCCCTAAATAACAGTCGAGATAAAAAAAATGGCCGTTTAATAACGGCCATTTTTTTATTAACCGAAATCAGGTTTTATTCTAGTGCTTTATCCAAACGCTCCAGGTCAATATTTTCTTTCACATAAGTCAGGAATTTATCTAATTTTTCCTTTTGTCCCA
This sequence comes from Anaerolineales bacterium, assembly GCA_036445875.1. Taxonomy (GTDB): domain Bacteria; phylum Chloroflexota; class Anaerolineae; order Anaerolineales; family UBA11858; genus B10-G9. Next base: position 1,303 of record JAZFRV010000268.1, on the reverse strand, counting down.
GTCTCGTTTTCCCAAAGATTCGGTCAAGGCTTTCCACTGTCTCCATTGTATTGCCAGGAACAAGTAAAATTGGCACACACATATCTTCCGCTTGTTTGATGATCAGGTTGTTCGGATGCAAGTTACCAGTCAGGATTAAACAGGTTGTAGAGGTCTCCATTGCTGCCAGCTGAATATCGGTCCGATCACCACCGGTAATCACAGCCTTGTTTTGTTGTTTCCGGAACCGTCTAATCGCAGAATCCTCAGTCATAGCACCAACCATCAATGCTTCTATCAGGGAATCTTCATTTCTACATGATGTTAAAACTTCAGCATCCAAAACATCGATAATCTCTCCAACGGATAACGCAGCCAATTCCCGATCGTTAGGAAGAACACCAAGTATGGGTACTCCTTCACCCTCAAGAAATGGCACTGCTATGTTTTTAACAAAATCCATGGCATGTTCCGGGACCCGGTTGATTACTACACCTGACAACGAATCAGGGAGTCTGTATTTTGCAGATAGAACATCATCTAGTAAAGAAGCGTCATCACAATACTTGACCACAACCAGTATTACACTGCCTAATTCCTTGGCAACTTTTGCCGTCGGCAAATTCACTACATAACCTTCCCGGAGACTGCCACCACCCTCTAGAAGAAGAAGGTCTTTTTTCTTTTCCAGGAATTTTACCGCCTCCCTCACCTGGGGCATAAAATCAATTTTTTCTTTACTTGTAAGATAATCCCTTAATATCTCGTTGGTAACTACAACCGGAGACATCTCCCACGGTTTTGCGTTTACACCCAGCATATCGATTACAAATGCCGCATCCTCATCAGCGATTTTGTCTCCAATTCTCCAGGGATGTAAACTAAATGGTTTTAAGTATCCAATATTAAGTCCGCGTTCTTGATACAGTTTTCCCAAAGCCAGGCAGAGAGCAGTCTTACCAGAATACTCTTCAACAGAAGTTATATATAATGACTTCATTTTTTCTCCTTATTTCTCACTTGATAAAACCAATCGCATGTCTATCGCTATCGCTCCCTGGTCTTTGGGATAAACAATAAGGGGGTTGATATCAAATTCTGCGATTTCGGAAAATTCCTGAACCAGCTGCCCCATTCTCAAGAGAGTATCAACGACAGCTTCTTTATCGACTGGTGGTTTTCCACGTACACCTTCCAGCAAAGCTTTGGATCGAATCTCATTCAGCATTGCTTCTGCATCCAGCCTGGTGAAAGGAGCCACTCTAAAAGTAACGTCTTTTAACGCTTCAACGTAAATTCCACCCAAACCAAAAGTAACCAGCGG
>JAZFRV010000267.1:0-9610 GCA_036445875.1 Anaerolineales bacterium | reverse complement strand
TTTTTAAAAACTTCCCGCCACTCTTTAATTACTATTGCCTTAATTCTTTCCATTGTTGCTTCCTTGTGAGGATTTCATCAACTCCAGGTAGACATCTTCCAGACGGCGTCGCAGCTCACCTACAAATAGAATCTCTGCTCCCTCCTCAACCAGGGCGCGAATAAGTGCCGGGTTGTTAGTTTCTGGATTTTCCACAGAAATGATGATTTTATTCTCAACTACCTGGACTTCGGTGACAAACTCAAAAGAACCCAGCGATTGTTCAAATTCTGGTTTTATTTCCGCTAAATGGACTACCACTTTCCTGCCAAAAATATTTCTTCGCAATATTTTTGGTGAATCCAGCGCGAGCAGATGGCCATTCACAACTGCAACTCGATCGCATAATCGGTCAGCCTCTTCCAGGTTATGGGTGCACAGAATGATCGTTCGTCCTTCTCCCTTGAGGTCTTCGATAAATTCCCGGACCAACCGTGCTGCCTGAGGATCTAGCCCGCTGGTAGGTTCATCCAGGAATAGAATTTCGGGTTCATGCAGCAGCGCCCTGGCAATTGCCAATTTTTGCCTCATTCCCTTGGAAAAAGTCGCCACCGGTTCAAATCGCCTATTCCACAAACCAAGCAGTTCCAGGTAGCGTTTGATCTGGTGGGAAATTTCTTCAACCCCGTACATTGTCCCATAAAAAACAAGATTTTGTTCTGCTGTTAGGGCAGCGTACAAGCCAGGCGCTTCAGGCAGCAGCCCAATTCTATGCCGGATTTTCTGATTATTTTTGCCAACTTGAAACCCGGATACATAAGCTTCTCCGCTGGTGGGTTCAAGTAGAGCTGCCAGCATTCGGATCGTGGTTGTTTTTCCCGCGCCATTTGGTCCCAGAAATCCGAATACTTCTCCAGGATTAATAGAAAGGGATATCCGATCGACTGCCAATATATCACCAAACGAGCGGGTTAAGTTATTTGTATAGATAATCGGTTCTTTATTCATCATAACGACTCTCTTCTAACTGCTCCGGTGTAATTCGCTGTGCAGTTAAATGGGGTTTTCTGGGAAGCGGTTGATCGAGGTGCGGTTGTTCTAGTTCTATCACCCGCACAGACCAGGACCAATACAACCATCCCAGAGCAAAAACAAACAGGATGCTCTCCAACAAAACAAAATCCAGCTGTCTGGAGAAGATAACAGCAAAAGCGTTAAACATGGCGTGCCCAATAATAGCAACCGCCAACCAGGCGGGGTTCTTTTCCCGAATACTTTTATAGACCATCAGAGACGCTCCAATATGAAACGCCAGAGCTGAGACTCGCTCCCAGGCTCCTAAGAGTGATTGCTGCCAGGGGACTTCCCAATAGGCAGTAATCTGGGCTTGGATCAATTCAGCCTGTTCCGGCGGAAAAGAACTCAAAGCGCCCTCTCCTCCCAGTACCATTACTTGTATTAGCGCAAAAAGGGTTAGAATTCCCAGTAAAAAAGCCTCGCTACCGCCGTGCCCAACCCCGTATTTGACCGGAAGCATCGTGTTTGGATTTTTCACCAGCCAATAACGGAACGCCGCGTAGCGGGCAGCTTCTTCAAAAATTCCTGCCGACAAACCCAGGGCCGCCCCCAGGGCCAGCAGCTGCCACCCGGATTGTCCCCCTCCAAATCCCCAGCCCTCCAGGACAGGCAGTAAAACAAACTGATTAAAGGGAATATGTCCAACCTGGGAGAGAACAAATCCAGCCAGCCCAATGCCAATTGTCCGGAAACCCCCTCTGCCCCGTCGGACCAGGATCACCACCAGTAGACAGGGAATTCCTATCATCAAAAGACTATTCAAAATCCGCAAGATCAATCCAATTAATGTCATATTCTTAGATGTTTCACGTGAAACATTCCCTTATTTCCCGAGGGGAATCTGCTTTTTCCAATATAGTACTCCGATCAGGGCCGCTAGCGCCAGCCAGCCGGACACGCTGGTTAATGCTCCTCCCAGCGTGAGGTCCACTCCAGTCAAAAACAGCAGGGGCAAGCCGGCTACCGCGTTAACTGTCCCGTGTCCCAAGGCTGGTGCCCAGGGGCTTCCAGTCTTCAAATATAACCAACTAAAAAATATACCCAGCAGAACAGTAAAAACGATCATCATTCCTACGCCCAATAAAGGGCGTTCTGGATAGTTGTGTCCCTGTAAAATTGCGGGGGCATGCCAAATCCCCCAGATGACTCCGCTGATCAGCATCGCTGGAACTTCTCCCAGAGGAAGGAGTTTCGGCAATAAATATCCCCGCCAGCCCAATTCTTCGCCCAGAGCAAAGAAGGTATTGAAGAGGGGTGCCAGGGTCAAGGATGCAGCAATCTGGGCAGCCAAAAGAAGAGGGAGGGTTGATTCCGGTACGTCTGGCAGACCCTCCAATGATTGTTTGATCAATGCGAAAGAGGTGTCAAATTTTCCCCACCTAAATAGCCAGGTGATCGTTCCCGTTAAAATGACAGCCAGGATGGGAACCAGCCAAGCCCAAAGATATATTTTCTTGTTGCCTAATATACCCAATCCCAGGGTTTTGAACTCTTTTTTATCTCCCATGCGAGTAGCAAAAATAGCTCCCAACCCGGGCATCCACATGGCCGCACTCCAGGCAATCAAGGCAACTGTCGTTGAATTTTCGTTTCCCGCCATCCGCAATAAAACCGGGAGAAGAAACAGTATCCAGGCAGGGATAAAAGCAACTGCCAAGAATATCTTTGTGGGTCCCTTTATGATTTCCTTAAATTCTTCCAGCACCGGGTTCTCCTTCTATTTCTTGATAGATTTCTTCAAAACAATCTTTAATCTCTTCTGGTTTATATCCCAGGTAAGTGGCTTTCCGAATATAAAACCGGGTGAGCTGTTCAATATTTTTATTCTTATTTTTTTTACTGATCTTGATCTTATTCTTGCCAATAATATATGTGCCTCTTCCGTGTTGAGTAGAAATTACAGCCCCCTGGTCCAGCATTCTGTAGGATCGGGCAACAGTATTAAAATTCACTCCCAAATCCTCAGCTAGATCACGGATGGGGGGCAGCCGGTCACCTGTTTTCAACTCTCCCTGCTCAATCAACCCTAATATTCTGTGAGCGATTTGCTCATAAAGGGGAATGCCGTTTTGAAAATCTATTTCTATTTTCATCATGTCTCCCGTAAATTGTATCAGTGTATCTCAGCGCATTTTACCTCATTTTTTGGTGACTGCAAGGTTGCTGTTGTCCAGTTGTTTTAGCTGTTCTGAGTTGTATCTTTGTAGATAACACTCGGATCTTTTTGTTGATGGGCGGAAGAGAAATCGCTTGTCTTGACCTGATACTTTCTTTTAGGTATACTAATCAGCGATTAGCCGAAGTGGCGGAACAGGCAGACGCGCGCGACTCAAACTCGCGTTCCCTTGGGATTGTGGGTTCGACTCCCACCTTCGGCATTGGAAAATAAGTAACCGATCCAGGAATTTCTGGGCCGGTTATTTTTAGTTATTTAGATAAGGAGGGGATCTTTCTTGTCAATCCAAATGGATCCTTTTCCCTACTCTCTCAGGACTGTCGGGGTTGGTTTTATATTGGGCGTTGGGAGAAAAATGGAATATACTCTAGAGAGATCAATATCTAACAACCCTGATGTGGAGCTCTTCTGTGAAGAAAAACATCCTGATAATTAATGGCAGTCCTCGCAAAAATGGAAATACCGCAGTTCTCGCCAATCAAATAACCCTGGGAGCAAAAGGAACTGGGGCAGAAAGTGAAACCCTTTTTTTACATGACCTTGATATCCGCCCTTGTGATGCTTGCGATTTTTGTCAGGAAAATGGCAGTGGTTGTGTAATCAGTGATGACATGCAAGCCATCTACCCAAAATTGCTCTCCTCAGATGCAATTGTTATTGCCAGCCCTGTCTATTGGTTCAACCTTACCGCACAAACAAAATTATTCATTGATCGCTGGTATGCGATGTATTCCGCTGAAGACTTCGAACTTAAAGGAAAAAAACTTTCCTTGTTAATGGTATATGGTGATACAGACTTATATACTTCCGGCGGGATTACGGTGATCTATACCTTGGAAAGAATTTGCCGCTATGTAGGTATGGATTTTGACGGTATTGTCCATGGCACGGCAATGGATATCGGTGATGCAGAGAAGGATACGATTTTAATGGAGCAGGCTTTACAGCTGGGTAAAACTTTGGGTTCATGAAATTATCCAGGAATCTCTTTTTAATGATCCGATAATAATTAAGCCCGGGAGCTACTTTTAATTTTCCTTTCTCGGAATACTTGTTCAAGTTCAATCGTCTTCTTCCTCCCAAGAAGACATTAACAATATGTTGCTATTTGTTACTTAAGGAGTTCGGATGCCCTCAACCAAAGATATCCTGGCGGTCATTATGGGCGGCGGTCAGGGTAAAAGACTGTTTCCGTTAACCAAGGTCAGGGCCAAACCCGCGGTACCAATCGGGGGAAAATACAGGCTAATTGACATACCGATCAGCAACTGCATTAATTCCAATATCGATCGGATCGCGTTGCTGACTCAATTCAACTCGGTTTCCCTTCATCGCCATATCACCAGAACATATAATTTTGATCCCTTTCACCAGGGATGGGTTCAGATCTGGGCTGCTGAACAAACCATTCTTAATGATACCTGGTACCAGGGAACAGCCGACGCCGTACGTCAGCAAATGTTTGAAATCCATTCCACTGGATCTGACTATACTCTCATCCTGGCTGGAGACCATCTCTACCGGATGGACTATGAAAAAATGGCCCTGCATCTCTGGGAAACTGGCGGAGACATCTCGATTGCTTTGCAACCAGTAGCCATGGAAGCGGCTCCCCGGCTTGGAATACTGAAACGGGGAAAGAACCAACTGATCACGGATTTTGTAGAAAAACCCAAAGATCCTGAGGTCCAGAAGACTTTCATAAGCCGGAATGATCCAGACCTTCCATTGTTGGGATCTATGGGCATATATCTCTTTAAAACAGCGGTCCTGGATGAGCTGCTTCGCGAATTGGATGTGGATGATTTTGGTAAAGAGGTCATCCCTTATGCCATTCATGCTCATAAAGTAGTTGGTTTTGATTTTGATGGTTATTGGGAAGATATCGGAACCATCCGATCCTTCTATAACGCTAACCTGGCTCTCACCCAACCCTCACCCCCGTTCAATTTTTATGATGTCAACCATCCCATTTATACACACGCCCGTTTTTTACCGGGATCGATTATTGCCGGGGGCACACTGGAAGATGTATCCCTGTCTGATGGTTGCTATATTGGTAAAGCAAAGATTGCTCGCTCTGTGATTGGTTTGCGCAGTCAAATCCAGGACGGGTCAATCATCAAAAATACTGTCATTATGGGTGCAGATTATTACAACGATAAAAATTCCCCGGTGAATGACATCCCAATCGGCATTGGGGAAAATAGCAAAATTGATGGTGCAATTATTGATAAAAATGCCCGGATTGGCTCTAATGTGATCATTTCCCCTTTCCCCCTGGGAACTGAAAAAGACCAAAACAATTGGTCCATCCGGGATGGGATAGTTGTTATCCCTAAAAATGTCATCATCCCCGATGGAACGATAATTTCTCCCTGATCAGACCCTGTCTTTAGTACTCTAATGTACCTTTAAATCCCTTTATTAATATAAACATTCCTTAATCCCCTCTTAATATTGGGTTGTTTTCTGTGGATAACCCTGCTTTTATTGTGGATAACCCACCTCTTTTGGGGATAACTTTCTTCTTTTTTGGGTTAATTTCGGGGAAAATTTCTGCCAAACCTCCCCCTTTTCCACAGCACAAATCAAAAAGCAATCCTGAGGGCAAGTTACTCACTCAGGATTGTTACTTATTCTATATTTATCCCCACCCTCTTGTGGAAAACTATTTAGGGGATTAAATTTCCCTTTCCCCCCTATAATGGCTGTCTGACACTTCCAATCCCTGTATATAGGGTGAATCTTTCTTCCCAATCCTGTATTTTCCCTTACATTCCTCTTTTTCCACTTATCCCCAAGCCCTACTAAGACTACTACCTTAATAATTATTACAAGATAAGGGGAGAAAAGTTAATTATCCTAACCAACAACCTACAGTTCATTTTTTGATTATTCTATTTCCCTTTCCAATCAGGAGACCTTTTATCCAGAAAAGCTTTCATTCCTTCCTTTTGATCTTGGGAAGAAAACAGATTATAAAATGTATCCCGTTCAACTTCTAATCCTTGTGTTAGGAAAACCTCAAAACATTGATTGATCATTTTTTTCCCAGCCTGGATTGCAAGTGGAGCTCGTTCCGCAATTTCCTGTGCTAGAGATAAAGACTCCTTTAAATATTCTTCAACAGGGAAAATATGGTTGATTATATTAAAGGAAAACGCTTCATCAGCTGATAAAGTTCGATTGTTCAGAATCATTTCCATGGCAATAGTTTTACCAACGGCAAGGGTTAATCGTTGGGTTCCTCCTGCTCCTGGAATAACGCCAAGATTAATTTCCGGTTGTCCAAAAACTGCGCTTTCAGAAGCGATAATCAAATCACAGGAAAGAGCCAATTCGCAGCCCCCTCCCAGACAGTATCCAGAGACTGCTGCGATGACAGGCTTTTTTATATTACGGATTAGATCAAAGGCAGGGATAAATGGACTTTCTATCATTTCTTCCGTGGAAGCATTTACCATGGTAGTGATATCAGCTCCGGCAGCAAAAGTTTTTTCATTTCCCGTGATCACCATGGCTCCGATAGCATTGTCTTTGTCAAAATCTGCCAGGGCGGACATTAATTCTGAGAGAATATGGTAATTTAAAGCATTATAAGATTTTGGCCTGTTCAGGGTTATCAATCCAACTTTACCCTGGACTTCGGTGAGGATATTTTGGAATTCAGTCATATAATTATTCTCCTCCTCTGTAATATGATATTAAAATGAATTACGGTTCCTGGCAAACCGGGATTTGTCCACGATTGGTTTTGCCATTTAACGGCAAATCAAAATATGGTGAAGGATCATAGGTGTTCTGGATTTGTAATTCATTCAGAAAAGAACCCTGCCCATCATCCATCACTATCGAAAAATGAAGATGTATACCCACAGGTTTTCCAATGGTTCCAGAATAATTTCCCTGGAATCCAAGCAAAGTTCCTTCCTTAACAAATATTTCTGAAGATCCAGCCGGGAATTCCTTGACGATATAAGAATTTCCTTCAGAATCGGCAAGGTGAGTATAGTAGAGCCAGATTTGTTGCTGGAGATGTAGAGGGTCCTGTGGAACCCGGATGATCAGGGAAGATTTCCAATCAGGAAGACGAGATAAGTAACCATCATAAGCGGCGTAGATAGGAGTTTCTCCAGTGGATTCACTTGTAAAAATATCAATTCCCTGATGGCTATGACCCGGACGAAAGGAATCATCCCAGAGATAGCCGATGTACCCATCGGTGGGGAATAAAAATGGGGTGAATTCCTTACAATGAGTGAGTGCGGTCATGGACCAATTCTGGTTATTAAATGGATATCGCAGCCAGGTAAATAACCTCCTGGTGCGAGGAGAAGTTCCTTTAATCATTTGGTAAAAAAAGAAACCAGCTGCCACTGCAAAGATAATTCCCATAAGGAAAACGAACCACTTCAAAAAAGGGGATTTTGAAAATAAATTCATTCTTCGGAGTCCTGGGGAGCAATAGACTGAATGTTTTGCAGTGAGTCTTCCTGATAATACGCAGTAACCAGGGTTACCTTTCCTCCGGTGAGATCATGAATTATCCTTCCAGCTTCTTCACCGGTTTTTGAAACCAGAGCTTTTTCAAGAGTGTTTTTATCCGGGAAGGAAAAAGTGTATATCCTTTGGAAATATTTTTGTCCAAAAATTACCTGATCAATCCGGGATACAGATTCCCGGATTAAACCTGGCATTTTTTCAGCGGCTTCCAGAAAAGAAGGCCAAGATTCATCAAATTCATTCAGATCAACAAAGGTTGGAATCAGCAAAATGAGTTGGTACATGAGAATGTAAGTAAATCAAATAGAGTGTAGTTAACCCGATAAGGAATATTAATAAGTGGAGTTGGTTAATGAAATCAATACTCAAGCAGTGTAGACATGATATCCATTTCCGCCTTTTTCTTTAGCTTTATACATAGCAATATCTGCTTTTTTTACCAGGTCGTTTACATCATCGCCATCATCAGGGTAAAAGACAATCCCGATGCTGGTGGTGATATTCACTTCATAGGATTCAAGGTGATAGGGAGTACCCAGGGCATCCAGAATTCTCTCAGCAGTTAGAATGGCATCATTTATTTGATGCATTTCAGGCAAGATCAGAAGAAATTCGTCTCCTCCCATGCGGGCGACCGTATCACTCTTCCTTAATAATCCGAGTAAACGTTGAGCTACTGCCTGAAGAAGTAAATCACCGATATTATGACCATGGGAATCATTTACTTTTTTGAGGTGGTCAAGATCAAAGAGCATAATGCCAATTTTCTGATCATTTCTCTGGGACCGGGAAATTTCTAGGTTGATTCTTTCGTTAAATAATCTTCGGTTTGGTAGGCCAGTTAAGGAATCGTGGTTAGCCAGGTGTTTGATAGCTTTTTCTGCTTTTTTCCGATCTGCTATCTCCTGCTGAGCCTGTTCATACAGTTTTGCATTTTGGATTGCTAGTGATGCCTGATCCCCTAAAAATTCCAATCCCCGGATTTCATATTCAGTAAAATGATGGGATTGATTCAAAGCAATATTCATTACACCGAGCACTTTGTTGCCTATTTTTAGGGGCAAGCAGATGATAGCTCCCTCCCAGGGGCGATCCTCAAAAAGAGGATCGGTCATGACATTGTCCGAAACTAGCATGGTACCCTCTCTAGCAACTTGATAGGTTGCACCATGAGGCCTGGGATTCATGAGAGGCTTGTTCTGCTGGTGTCCATCAAATAAGGCAGCGCCGAATGATAATACTCCGTGATCGTAAAAAAAGATATGAGTGTCATCCGCGGAAGCCAATACCAGGGCGCTTTCTAGAATGGCTTCGAGGACAGAATCAAGCGATAAATTTAAAGTGAGATGAAGACTGGCTTTTCTTAAGGAAAGAAGTTCTCTTTCTCGGGTAGCTAATTTTTCATGGACTGTGAGGTTTGTCTGAGCGAGTTCTGATTGAGTGATCAGAGCGAGCAAAAAGGAAGGAAAGAGAGGACTGGAAATTTCATTTTGATTTATTAAATAAGGGGGGTGTTCAACCGGGATTGAAGAAGATATTTCCGTTTGGCCTCCTTCAGAAACCAGCACCAATGATAAATCTGGAAAAATTTCTTCGATATCGCTTAACACTATCTCGTTATCGTCCGGGAGGTTGTCTATGTCAACCAGCACTACCGGGGAAGATCCAGCTAGATCTTCAGGTAGTTCCTCTTTCAGGGAAGAAACATGATTAACCTGGTAGGAAAATAAAGATGAGGTTGAAGTCTTGAGACTCTCCCGTAATTCATTTGGGAAGGCTGATTTTAACGAGATAGCAACTACCTGTATAGTATCCATTCATTCCCTGCCTTGGGAAAAATCATAAAAAAAAGAAACTCGATAAAAGACAAAG
>JAZFRV010000266.1:0-2270 GCA_036445875.1 Anaerolineales bacterium | reverse complement strand
GCAAAATCGAGAAAGAACCTGAACTCTCTTTAATAGGGGAGGGAGGATTGAATCGCTCTTCTGAGGGATTTTTAATGCTGCAAAATCTGAGATAAAAATAACTTTGTGCGATCTTGTTGAGGATTATTATAAATATCCTCTGGTGTACCGCTTTCAACGATTAGCCCTTCGTCAAAAAAGTACATTCGATCTGCTACTGCCCGGGCAAAACCCATTTCGTGAGTCACAACGATCATGGTCATACCGGATTTTGCTAGATCAATCATTGTATCAAGAACCTCCTTGATCATTTCTGGATCAAGAGCTGAGGTTGGTTCATCAAAAAGCATAATCTTTGGCTGCATTGCCAATGCCCGGGCTATGGCCACCCGCTGTTGTTGACCACCAGAAAGATTCCCTGGGAATTTTTGGGCCTGTTCAGGAATGCCCACAAGTTCCAGGAGTTCCATGGCAACTTTATCTGCTTTCTCTTTAGCCCATTTTCGAACCCAGATCGGCGCCAGGGTGACATTTTGCATCACGCTCAGGTGAGGAAATAGGTTGAACTGCTGAAAAACCATCCCGGTTTCCATTCGGATGCGTTCGATATTGCGCACATCATGAGAGAGTTCAATGCCATCAACTACGATTTGCCCTTGTTGATGTTCTTCTAAACGGTTTATGGTACGAATAAATGTTGATTTACCTGAGCCAGATGGGCCAAAGATTACAATCACTTCTCCCAGGTAAACATCCATATCAATACCACGCAAGGCATGAAAATCATCAAACCACTTGTGGACATCTCTACAATAAATAATCGGTTCATCATTCATAAGGTGATCTCCTACAAATTACTGCTGACTCCTAATGTGTCTTCTATTCGACGGCTGGCAAGCGACATCAGGTAACTAAAAATCCAATAAACAATGGCCATAAAAATATATACCTCGGTCCGCATTTGAACAAATTCAGGATCAGAATTAATAATCGAGCGGCCAATACCCAGAAAATCATTAATGCCTATGATCACTACCAGGGTAGTATCCTTAAACAGAGAAATGAACTGCCCTACGATGGAAGGGAGCACTGCCCGCAATGCTTGGGGTAAAACAATGAATATGGTCGTTTTAAAATTTCCCATCCCGATGGCTTTAGCTGCTTCAATTTGACCCAGGGGAACAGATTGTAAACCTCCTCTGACATTTTCCGCTGTATATGCAGCACTAAAAACTGTCACAGCCATCAGCGCCCTTACCAGGCGGTCGATCCGGGATTCTACTGGCAAGAATAAAGCCATTACGAAAGAAAACATAAATAGGATTGTCACCAGGGGTACTCCCCGGATGGTTTCGATAAAAACTGTTGAGAAAGCACTCACAAAGGGGAGAGATGAACGACGTCCAAAGGCCAGGGCGATTCCCAGCGGAAAAGAGAGTAGGATTCCTCCTGCAGCAAGTAAAAATGTGATTAATAATCCACCCCAGAGAGTAGTGGAAACACTCGGGATTAAATCACTGATCCAGATCGGGATATATTTACTGACATTGAATCCTGCTAAAAGAACAATACCAAAAACAGGAACAATAAACCAGCCAATAATAATATAGGTGTTTTTTATAGGGGTCCTGCTGCCAATCAGAAAACCCAACAAAATGACCAGCAGATTCGATCCCAAGAAAAAACGCATACTCATATCCAGGGCTGGATGTTGAACAGGCAATAGAGCCATGATAAGTTGGATTAATCCGGCGGCAAGTGAAATGGTTTTTAATAATCCTCCCCATCTGCCCCAACTCATACCAAGGAAAAGGAATAATCCTGAGAGGATAATACCTACTCGCCAAATTTGATCTCTTGGATATTGACCTACTGCATATAAGAGTGGAAATTGAGTAACAGCGGTCCAATCAGCTGCAAAAAACATCCATCGGAAAATGCCATATAAGAGATAACAGATAATCGGGACAAGAAGGATCGTTAAAACAGTATTAAAAATACTGCTAAATAGATTTTCCTTAATCCACTTGATTGGTCCAGGTGGTTGAGGAGGGCGGATAACATCCTGCTCGATTGTCAAATTCACCATGATTACCTCAACACAAATTGGATTCTTCGGTTATAGATATTAAGGATACCTGAGGTCAATAAACTTAAACTCAGGTAGGTAATCATAATCAGGGCAAAGACAGGAATAGCTCGGCCAGCCTGATTAATTGCGATTTTGCCAACTGCAAAAACTTCCTGAAATCCTATTGCCAATGCCAGACTGGAGTTTTTCGTCAGGTTTA
>JAZFRV010000265.1:0-4771 GCA_036445875.1 Anaerolineales bacterium | reverse complement strand
TGAGATCTCCTGCCAGTACCTGGGTCATATCTTTGGTAGGTTCAATTGGGGGAGAGTCCGGATCTGGACTACCATCTGAGCTATCTGGCTGGGGTGTATCAGTCACTTGCAGGGGAGGAGCTGTCGTGCTGATCTCTGCAGGAGGTTCTTCTGTGTCAATCGGCAGTTGCTTAGGCTCTGCTTGGGGATAATTACAGCCAGCCAACTGGATGAATATCAGAATAAGGAAAATCCGGAGTTTTTTTGACACTGCATACCTCCCTAATGAGTAATCCTATATTAATTGGCTAAAATCCAGAAAGATCCTGAAATATGTTGTCTTATATTGTAATGGAAAAAAAGGCAAAAAAACGATCTTATTTAGGGCGATATTCTTAATCACCTGTTTCTGAAAAGAGCAGTTTTCGTGAGAAAAGCCAGACTATCAAACCCAATAAGACCGCAAACCAAAGAGTGGCGAACCGGATCAAAATTGTGGCTGCGGCAGCGGTATCCCGCGATAATGCTAACAATAGGGTCAGCATCCCAGCGATGGAAGCTTCCGCAGCGCCTAAACCTCCTGGAAGAGCTGTAACTGCTCCGATCACAGTAGAAAAAGCCAATACAAATACCGCGATGGATAAGGTTCCCCATCCGGCTGTTACTCCCAATCCCACCAGGATCAGATACATCCCGATGCCTTCTCCCAACCAGGAGATCGTACCTATAGAAACTGCAACTAGAATTGCTTTTGGGCGAAACAAGCTGTAGCTGCCTTCATAAAATTCTTTTAACCCCTCGGAAAATCGTTTGATAAGGGGAAGTTTTGTCCCAAGATTCAGCAGCCAGAGCGCTGCGGGTCGGATCTGGATCACCAGAATCAAGATAATCAACCCTCCCAGTACAAAAGCAAAAGCCGGCCAAAATTGAGGATATGCGATCACTCCCAGGGTGCTCAATATTAATACTCCCAGCCCATCACTGATGCGTTCAGCCAGCACAACGGAAATCCCACGGGAGGTAGGCACCCCGGTCTGCTTCTGGAGCCAGACTGCTTTAAGGGCTTCTCCTACCTTTCCCGGAGTGACTGCCAGTGGGAATCCGGCCAGGAATAATTGAGCGCTTTGTAGGAGAGGAAACTTTTCCACGCCCACTAAACCCAGGTAAAAGTGCCATTTGAAAAAACGCAGCAGGTAATTAAATAAGGTCAGCAAAAGCACCAGGGGATAATATTTCCACTGGAATTCATAAACCTGGGTAGCGACCTGACGTAGATCCCCCATCAGGATGATGACCAAGAATACCAGGAAACCGAAGATCAGGCCGGGGATTAATCGGCGAATAATCGATTGAGTTTTATTATCCATCAATCAGCGGAGTAATACTGCTAGAAGACCGGCAATGACCACCACACCCAGAACTATTCCAACCAGTGCTTGGATGACAGTTTTTCTCTCCATGCCGGGCAGGACCACTTCTCCGTCTCCATATTTTTGGAAAGCTTGTCCCCATTTTGTCTTTAAGGCATCTTCTACTCGTTTACGTCCGATAAAGGGATACCAGTAGACATTATGGTAGAAGTTGCTGGCAAAATATGCCCAGGGTACCAGTGGGCTTTGCAAGAGAAGCTTTTCGAAGGGCTTCAGCGGACCATGATAAATCATGTGCTGGCCTGTGCTCGCGAAAGTATCTTCCCGTTTGAAATTCCAGGACTTTTCCTGGTTGATGTCATAGCCATTGATTTCTATCTGGTTGGGATCACCAATACCCAATCCGTGTTCATGTGCCAACCGGATAAACCGCAAATCCATCGGATCAAAACCTTGCAGTTTGGCAGATATGGCGTCAATCGCCACCTGGTCTGCGGATGCCAGCAGGATATCTTTCTCATGCCAGCGCATGGCCCGGGGTCCGGGTCCATCCCCGGCAAATGTGCCGTCCATAACTGCGAATAAACCGGGATGGATTTCCTGCTGAATGGCAAGTAGATCAACCAGAGTATCGTGGATAACTGCATGGGTCCAGTGTCGCTCCCGGTGCAGTAACCCACCGAAGGCATTTTTCATGGCTCCGGTGATGGTGGTGAAAACATGAGTTTTAACGGTGGGCAGCTGCACAATATTCATTCCCTGCAAAGCTTTGGGAATAAAAACTCCATCCGGGTAGACTTTGTCCAATACCAGGTATTTGTGGTTTTTTGGATAAAACTCAATCCATTCAAAATCCTGGTTGTATAGGTAAAGGCAGGGAACCCCATATTGATCGGTAACTGCTTTGTGCTTGTTATTGGCCTCTCCGTCACTGGTATCTACAACTACTGTATCATTGTGCACACCAACCAGGTCCTGATAGCCAAATGATTGAAGGGATTTTATGACCCCTTCCAGCTGCCAGGGTGCGGTTGAGCAAGCCGGGTACCAGGTTTGCCAGGAGATATTGATCTTTAAGCCGGTCTGAATTCCCTTTGGGAGAGATTTTTCAATTCCGGCCATCTCCAACAGGCGCTGATAATCTTCCAGCACGGTTTCTGGTGAAGTTTTAATAACGGTTACTTGTCCCTTTCCGGGAAATTCTGCCATAACTGATCCTTATCCTTATCAAATCCAATATTTCATTCATATTTTCTGAATTGATTTTATCAGGAAAATTGTATATCCAACCAGAAAGAAAGTAGGAGGACTGATCTTTTTTAGTGGATGATAAGGTAAAAATGATAGAATGGAAGTGTTATCTGATTTGATGATCTGCATCAGCAGATTGGCAAAAAGGAAAGGGTACTACGCATGGATGATTTGCATTATTCAGACGAAGTCTGGACTGCCATTAACGAAAAAACCCCCTTGGTGGGGTTGGAGACTGCAGTTGTCACCCATGGGCTGCCATATCCGACAAATATCGAATTGGCCCAGGCCATGGAAAATGTCATCAGGGAGGAAGGCGCAGTGCCGGCTACTGTGGGGGTCCTGGGGGGAAAAGCTCATATTGGCATGAGGGAAGAAGATATTTTACTTCTGGCACAGGATCAGGAAGTGATCAAAGTCAGCCGGCGGGATTTTTCTCGAGCGGCAGCCAAAAAGCTCAACGGCGGAACAACTGTCGCTGGAACACTTACTGCTTTGCACAAGGCTGGGATTAATGTCTTTGCCACCGGGGGAATCGGAGGTGTTCATCGGAATGCACCCTTCGATATTTCAGCCGACCTGTCGACTCTTGCTCAGACACCCGCCCTGGTTGTTTGTTCTGGGGCAAAATCGATCCTGGATTTACCAGCAACATTAGAAATGTTGGAAACCCTGTCCGTGCCTGTTGTAGGATTTCAAACTAATCTTTTCCCTGCCTTCTATGCCCGGTCCAGCGGGCTGACTATAAGCGTCCAGGTAGAGGATTCCGAGCAAGCGGCACTTCTTGCGGAATCACACTGGAGAATGGGGATTAACAGTGCAGTACTATTGGTAGTTCCACCTCCCCTGGATGATGCCCTTCCTGATCGTCAAATGGAGGAGGCCGTGGAACAAGCCCTCAAAGATGCTAAAAAACACAAGATAACAGGACAGGAAGTTACTCCATTTTTATTAAAACGGGTCAGTGAAATCACTGGCAAAGCCAGTCTAAAAGCAAACTTGGGATTGCTGTTGAATAACGCCAGGGTAGCAGCCAGGGTCGCTATAAAATTAGGATCTGATTTCAGGAATCCGTTGGAGAAGCAGCCGGGGATGGAGTAGGGGTATTACTTGCTGAGGGGGTATTAGTAATTGTAGGGGTGGGGGTAATTGTCGGCGTGGGAGGATCACCGACCACGCTAAAAGTTCCGGAGAGAACATAGTCAGTTCCCAGGAAAAGGTGAACAAGATACTCACCCGGCAGCCATATTTCGGGTGCAGGATCCCAATCTGTATATCCAATGCCGCCGCTGCCTCCATTCCAGGGTATGGTTTCGTAGTGGACCAGAATATCATCCTGGTACCAGAGTGCGCTCCATTGAATTTTGTCTTCCATCCTGGCGTAGCTGAAAACTGCATAAAGATGGCCCACCGGATTGGAAAATTGAATCCCGGGTCCAATAGGATTGTAGTCATCATCCAAACCGATATTTGAGAAAATCAAAGGGCTGAAGGCAGCTTCTGGTGGTGGAGTCAAGATACCTTCAAAATAGGCTTCGACAACCATCGGTATCTGGGGTATCAGGCTGGGAGTGGGGGTATAGGATTCTACCGGTGTGAGGGTGATGGTAGGTGTGTCCGTGATTGTAGGAGTAATCGTGATCGAGGGAGTAATCGATGGAGTAAAGGTCTTCGGCAGGGTTGGGGAGGGGGTTATGTACCGGTAAGCGACTGGTTCACCAAAAAAATAGACCACAATTCCCAGGATAACCCAGAAAATCCCCAGCACAATCAATCGCCAGCCGCGCAATATCTGATCGCGCCTCAACTGGAAAAACTTTATATTTTTTCCATTAACTACCGTTTGAATCCCGGTTATGACGCTAATCAGAAAAAAGATCAAGGTCAAAAAAACTGCAGCGATAATTCCAGCCTGAATATCAATTGACATCAGATCATTCCTGTCCAGCCTGAACCACGGGGTTGCTGAGGACCCCGATTCCTTCAATCTCAATTTCTACCAGATCACCATCTTCCAGTTTAGAAACCCCCTCAGGTGTACCGGTAAGAAGCACATCCCCGGGCATCAGGGTCATGAACGAGGATGCAAAGGCGATGAGTTGATCGACCAGGTGGACCATCTCGCGGGTAGAGGCCATTTGGCGTAAATCTCCATTCACCCGGCAGGAAAT
>JAZFRV010000264.1:0-5103 GCA_036445875.1 Anaerolineales bacterium | reverse complement strand
TGAATATTTCCGAAACTATCTACATGAACCCGGGAGGGCGTGAGCAGATCCTCATCAGGACACTCTCTCATTTCATCCCAGGAGCGGAGCGGAAGACCTTTGGTTAGGGTATCAGCCGCGCGACCTCTGAACCTGGCTCCACCGCCGATGACTGTTTGCCCTTTGACCCCATCCGCAGATTTTGATTCCTGCACTTGTGGGGGTTCAATACATATTGGGGAAGACTCAATACCAAGGACCTTAGCCGCTGCCGAGGCAATTGAAGCAGGAGTGATTTCCTGATCCCCGTAATGGAAAGTATCATCGCTAATTGATAGGTATGCCAATCCTGCCTCTGCCAGGGGTTTTAACCATAATAGGGCATCTTCTTCAGCTAGCGCTCCGTACCCGTTGGTGACGATACCAACTTGAAAGCCTTTTTGGCTAGCCCGCCGGACACATTCAACCAGCAGGGGATAATACTGGAACGGTTCACCACCCTCAAAATATATCCATTCAATCGAGCTGATTTTTTGAGCTTCATCCAGGACCTGATCCACCTGACTGATAGTAAAAGTTCCCTCAGAATGTGGACTACAGTACAGGAAGCAGTGATCACATTCGAAGTTACATTTGTAGGTCAGGAGAAAGTGAATTCCGGTTAACAATAATAAACCCTCCTCGTGGATATTGGATTGGAATAAGCTTGTTGTTGATTTAGCAAATTGAACATATCTAGTTGTGGATTAGCCATTTATTGCCAGAATCTAATCCTTTATGAGCGGTACAACCGGCAGTTCATATCCTGCTGGATATAGAGCGTAATCATAACTAGCATGGAACGGTCCGCCTTCCGGAATTGTGATGCCATCTGCAGGAAAATCCGAAGTAAGATCAAAGATCAAGTCCAGCTCAGGTCCTGAATAAAGACCTGGACCTGGGCCAATACCATCCCCGCAAGAGCTGTGTAGATCCGAATCGAGAAATTCTTCCTTGATATGAAGCGTTACGATGTCGTTTACACAAATACCGCTAATTTCAGCTTTCATCTGCCAGACGCCTTCAAAAGTCTGCACCGGGCAGTCATCATCGCCAGGGTGATTAGCTACTCCGTGGTAGGCGATTGATGTTTCACTGAAAATCCCTTCGTTGGTAACATTGCCATCGGCGTCTATCCAGAGATCAAAGAATGATGGTGGTATGTTATCAAATTGGAGATAAAAAGTCTCTCCATCACCGGCATCAATATCAAGCGCGGCAAGATGGCTGAACCATAAAGTGAAGAGTGTTTTTTCGTCAGGGCAGGCAAGATCTGGTATCTCTGTCCCATCGGAGCCTAGATCAAAACCCAGTGTAGGTGTTGCTGTAGCTTGAGGCGGTGGTGCGCTGCAGGAGCTGATAATTAATAGGATGCTTATGACGAGTGTGATGAAAGAAACTGGGTGACTGAATCGTTTCTTACTGATCATGCTGTTTTCCTCCTTCTCAAATTATCCAACTCGGCGAGTTTAGTGAAGGCGGCAAGGATGCCGATTATCGATCTATTTCTATACCAATTCATCCCTTTTTCTGATCTTAGCTGGGGGATGGATTCTGCTTTCTTTCATTATAGACCAAGTGCTGATGTCAATGTGAGGTGATATTGAGTATGGTGCCTATTACAAACAGGACTGCAAAAACATACCACAGCGGCCGGTAGAGCATGCCTAGTGGCCACCAATAAAACATGATTGTACTCAAATACAGGGTCACATAAGGGAACATGATGTCTTTGCGGAGAGGATTACGCCAGGGTATTTTTTTTACAAAATCAATCCAGTAACCGTATGCTGAATAGATCAAAAATAGAATCCCACCTATCCAGAATGACAAGGTTTTCCCACCCAGCAGCAGGATGAGACTAATCACCGCTGCTGGGATACACAGCGCATATACAATCCAGCCGAATTTTTTTGTATAGGTTTCAAAGAAGGGTTTACGAATCGCAAAATGAATGATCAGAATAGTTTGCAGAAAAAAGGCCCAGATCACAAACAGGGTATCCAAATTATCCAATCCAAACATCTATCCATCTCCGGGTTATTTTATTGAATGGGCTTCTTGGTAATAATTATAGGTTGAAAAGGGGGGAATCTCAACTCAGCGACTTTCTCTTGGTTATCAGGGGAGAAACTTCCCAGTTAAAACCCGATCGATTTTTTGTTTGATTTCAAGGTCCGGATTAAAATCCTTAGGTTCCAGGTCAAGACAGGCAGGATCAAAGGTATACTCATCCCGCCAGTCCAGGTGTTTTTGAGCCAACTCAATAATGCTTTGCCCGATATACTCTACTTCTTTATTGGTCATGGTGGGATGCAGGGATACCCGGATCCAGCCCGGTTTTTCCGAAAAGTCTCCCTGGTTGATCAAATCCGTGATCAGGCGGGATTGGCTTTGATCAATATTGAGCAGGTAATGGCCGTAAGTGCCGGCACAGGAACATCCGCCCCGAACCTGGATGCCGAACTTGTCATTGAGCAACTTCACTCCCAGGTTGTAATGTAGATCATCGATATAAAAAGAGATCACGGCCAATCGTGCTTTATGTTGAGGAGCGAGAATATGCAGGTTTGGAATTTCGATCATTTTATCCCAAAGCAGCTTCAACAAGTGTTCTTCGCGGGCTAGCATATTTGAGATGCCCATCTCATTCTTGAGGGTGATACACATGGCTGCCTTGATCGTTTGCAGGAATGCTGGTGTGCCGCCATCCTCCCTGGCTTCGATATCATCAATATACTTATGTCCTCCCCAGGGATTGGTCCAATCGACTGTGCCGCCGCCCGGCTTATCCGGGATTTCATGCTGGTATAGTTTCCGGTTAAAGATCAAGGCACCGGTTGATCCGGGTCCTCCTAAAAATTTATGAGGTGAGAAAAAAATCGCATCCAGGTCCGCATCCTTCATTTCCGGATGCATGTCAATTTTGGTATAGGGTGCGGAACAGGCAAAATCAACAAAACAATATCCCCCGGCATTGTGCATCAGCTGGGCGATTTGAAAATAGGGGGTTGAAATGCCAGTGACATTTGAGCAGGCTGTGACAGAAGCAATCTTTAAGGGGCGGTCCTTGTATTCCTGGAGCAGGTCTTTGAGCGAATCCAGATTTACCAGTCCATCCGGAGTAGGTTGGATGATCTTCACCGTGGCTACCGTTTCCAACCAGCTGGTGTGGTTGGAATGATGCTCCATGTGGGTCAGGAATACTACCGGGCATTCTTCCTCAGGGAGAACCTGATCCAGGTCTTGATTGGCCTTTAAACCCAATATGCGCTGGAATTTATTTACCAGACCGGTCATTCCAGAACCCCGAGTTATGATCAGGTCGTCACTATTGGCATGAACATGGTCTTTGATGATCCCTTGGGCGGTATGGTAGGCATGGGTCATTGCCATGCCAGTGGTGTTGGTATCAGTATGGGTGTTGGCTACCAGGGGGAGAATTTCTTCCCGGATCCGAGTTTCGATAGGGGAATAATTTCGTCCGCTAGCCACCCAGTCGGCATAAACCATTCGCCGTTTTATGCCATCTGGCGAGAGCAGTTTGGTATCAATACCAATGATTCCTTTTCTGTACTTTAAAAAGTGTTTCTCCATAGTTTTTTTCCTGAATGAAAGTTTATTGTTCGGAGTTCCCGATCAGGAAGGCCGGGTTGATCCTGATTTTTTGAAGGAAATCCTCTGCCTCTAAGGGGGAGGCCAGCCGGTGAAAACGGATCTGGGAGAATTCCTCTCCCTCCAGGTAGCCCTGGATTTTGATCCGCTTCTGCCGGTAAGATCTAATGGTCCAAAGAACGATGGAATCTTTACTGAGCAGCATTTTTAAGGATTCCCGGTTTCCAGTTCCGGCCAGAGCTCCTCCTGGCTGAAAAGTCTAGGGATAGCCCGGACCACTGCCTGGTAGAGGGTACGGGCAAAGCTGAAATCCAGCCAGATCACAGCCTGCACTAGTTCCCATTTAATGGCCAGTGTCCGGGAATAGTTGCCATCCAGGACCCAGTTTTCCCCTTCCAGGGCTTTGGAGAGGCGGGGGAATAAAACCTGATCTTCCGGGGAACTCCATTCCGGTCCCCAGAAAATGGCATCCATCTCCAGGAAGGGGATGGAAAGTATCTCCGCCAGCTTTTTACCAAAGGTGGTTTTTCCGCTCCCGCTGGTTCCTATCACGTTAATTCTCACACTAACCTGACCTTAAAGTCATCATATTACAATAGGTGAAAAACTCCGATGCTCTTTTATTCTAACTCAAAAATTATTGCTAGAGAATTATACGGATATAAACAAGATGTTTTAGATTAATATTAATAATCAGGCACCATGGAATGACTTAGGATTTGATCTTCAATCTGGTAACAAGGATTACACATGAGATTATTAAAAGGTTTTGTTTTCACTAACCAAAATGTAACATAATCCAAAAGACCGGATCCAAACCGGCGATCTTGATCCAGGCAGGTCCTTCGATTACAGGGATTGGCATTGGGTATTTGTTAGCTTGATTAGGTGGTAGCTCTGATCTATAATTCTGTTTATTCAGTTGATATCATAGTCCCGTATCCCAGTACCCAATTGGGGTGTTTTCATACTCAGTAATGAAAAGGAATCCACCATGAATGTAATAATTAAAGAAGTTATCTCTCGTAAAGACCTGCGGGCATTTATCCGTTTTCCGCATACCCTCAACCGGGGAAATCCCTACTGGGTACCGGGTTTGGATTTTGACGAGATGAACACACTTCGCAAAGACAAGAATCCTGCTTTTGAACACTGCCAGGCCCGTTATTGGATTGCCCTTTCGAAAGGAGAAATTGTCGGGCGCGTGGCGGCAATTGACAACCGTCTGCACAGTGAGACCTGGGGACAGCCCTATTTAAGGTTCGGCTGGATTGACTTTGTGGATCACCAGGCGGTGTCGGATGCTTTATTTGGCGCCGTCGAAGCCTGGGCTGAGTCCCTGGGGAAAACTGCCGTCCACGGGCCGCTGGGATTTACCGACCTGGATCGGGAAGGCATGCTGGTGGAAGGATTTGACGAACTCGCAACGCTAGCCACTTCCCACGATCAACCCTATTACGCTGACCACCT
>JAZFRV010000263.1:0-6714 GCA_036445875.1 Anaerolineales bacterium | reverse complement strand
TTAGCATCACTAAGAAAAAAAACCAGTGTATCCGGGTTCTGCCTGAATCATTCTTCATCATAAACCAGCATCCGACACCTAATATTCCGCAAAAAAGCAGTACACCCAATATACCGGAAAGAGCCATTACTGCCGAAGCCAGGAGCACTCCCAATCCAGAACCAATTAGGTTCGCAGCATAGATCAGATTGTGTTTGTCATCGATAACTGCTAAGGAAATACCTAGTCCTAAACCGCTCACTAGGAAGGGAAGGGAGAGAGAAAAATAATACAGGATAAAAAATAAAAATTGTCGGCGTTCCCAAGCAATGCTGTAAGAATCAAACGGAAGCCAATTCACAACTAAATACGCCCCCCAGATACTAATCACAAGCCCGATTCCCGCTCCTGAAAGTATTTTTTCTAGGGGAATCTCTTTGATCTGTGGGTAAACTGAGATCAGGGTTCCGCTAGCGCCGAATCCGAGTAAAGCCAGGCTGATCACCAGGAATGCAAAATGGTAAAACTGCGCTACCGCAAGAAACCGGGTTAACGCGGTTTCAAACATCAGGGTTGCCGATGATAGAAACCCAATCGCTAAAATAACCCGGGGAAACTGTATTTCTTCTTTCATAGCAAGTCTGGATGGTGATAATCAGGTAACACTGCCTGGTCGACTATTCTGAAGGAAAACTTGAGGGCTGCTTTTCTGTCAATTGGTTCCATGATTTCCATGATAGACCAGTGACAGCTGTGTGAAAATGTCTTTCAGGGATTTGTGAATGATCCAGATTCTAAACCTCTCACCGCTTTTCCACAGCTACAGCGCATGCTTTATAATCAGGAATCTTTGCCTGGGGATCTCTACTATCATGCGTTAAGATATTTGCAGCAGATTCGACAAAATGGAAAGGAATAAAAACGACACCCTGCGGAGATCTTTCGATTACTAATGTTTTCACTTGTATTTCTCCCCGCCTGTATCCTAAAACATCCCCCTCGATTACTGATTATATCAACTCGTATAAATCTGACCACTTGCTTTTCTTATCCGGGTAAGATTCCACTCCCTTTCGATCTGAATTAGTATCTTGTCACGAGAACCAAAAAAAGGCTGCTCAACATCGCCAGCCTTTTTCTTGAAGTAATTGAATTTAATTCTTTAGTTTTCTCTTTCAGAGATAAGATTGGCCAAGGCATTGTCTCCATCACTGGCAGCCATTGCTTTTTGAAGGGCTGCCTCAAATGCTGTGGGGGTAACTACTTTTTTCTCGTCTTCATCCTCTTCAATGACAAAGTTTTCCTGAGGTGATTCCTCGAGCGCTTTCATACTCAACTTGATTTGTTTTTTACGGCGATTTACCTTAAGAACTTTTACATTAACCTCATCACCCTTCTGAACAATATCGGTTGGAGTGCGAACATATCCATGAGCCATTTCACTGATGTGAACCAAGCCGGGCCTTTCAGCATCGATATCCACAAATACACCATATTTTTCAATCCGGGTAACTTTTCCTACTATTTCCATCTCAGGCTGAATTTCCCGCCAATCCATACCCAGAGGCTCCAACATGGTCAATTCAATCTTTTTATTTTCTGGGTCAGAGCGCTGAATCCAGACTTCAATATCCTGGCCTTCTTTCAAAACATCGGCAACCCGGGTTACTGATCCTTTTTGTATCTTTGAAATATGAATTAAACCAGGTATTCCGACACCAACATCAACAATCGCACCCGCCAGGGAAGTTTTTAATACCTTTCCTGTAACCTTCATCTTAGGTTCTAAGTCTTCAATTGTTTCAGGCGTTTTCAACTTTTCGTTCGCCATAAAATACTCTCCACACTATTCTTCATTTTCGACAAGCGTCAATTATACCGTTGACATCAAGGATTGTCAAAGACAGCATGTTAAAAAAACTCTACCGCTAATGAGAGGTTAACCCTTCTAAAATAGCTAATAATTTTCCAACCCATTCCCCATTCTCCAAATCCAACGGAATCCAAACCGATGACTCACCAAATCTAGGTTTGATTTCAAATTCCCAGGGCTGCGGCAGGGATTTCCCTTCCGGATATTGAAGGATTATTTGTCCATTCTGGATTGAAATTCCTTCCAGGCCGGCTACCTCAGCGAGTAGTTTAATCTCAAGACGGGAGAGAAGGTTTTCTACAGTGTCAGGGGGAGGTCCAAAACGATCAGCGAATTCTTTGCGGAGCTGACCGATATCCCCCTGGTTTAGGATCGCTGCTGCCCGCCTGTAAAGACTCAACCGAACTGAACGGTCTTGAATATAATCTTCCGGAATACCAATTGCTAATGGCAGATCAATCTGGACCAATGGCCGGAGGATCTGGAAAGGCAGATCCCTGCTATCCCGGGCCAGATGCGCTTGATCCTTGTTGAAGCGGCTGACCGCATCAGCCAATAATCGGGTATAGAGGTGAAAACCAACGGCTGCGATGTACCCTGACTGCTGGGTCCCGAGGATATCTCCAGATCCGCGGATTTCCAAGTCTCGCATAGCAATCGAATAGCCTGACCCCAATTCCGTATGTTCCGCGATAGTTTCCAGACGAAGGGTTCCCTCCAATGTAGGAGATTTCTGACGCTGCTTAAAGAAGTAAGCATACGCTCGCTGGGCTCCTCTGCCAACTCTTCCACGCAGCTGGTATAGCTGGGATAGACCGAACATATCCGCCCGGTCAACAATCAATGTATTGGCATTCGGAATATCCAATCCCGACTCGATAATGGAAGTAGAAAGCAGCACGTCAATCTTTCCTGCAGTGAATTCCCGCATACGCTCCGCCAAATCCATCTCCGCCATTTGTCCGTGAGCAATCCCGATTCTGGCTTCAGGCACCAGTTTTGTCAGGTGGGATTTCATGGCGTCAATCGTTTTTACGCGGTTATGAACAAAAAAGACCTGGCCACCTCGTTCTAATTCCCGCCAGATTGCTTTTTGGATCAAGGCCGGGTCATAGGGGCTGACATGGGTCACAATGGGCAAGCGCTCTTCTGGAGGTGTATTTATCCTGGAGATATCCCTCACACCAGTTAAAGCCATATACATGGTGCGTGGAATCGGTGTTGCAGTCAGGGTTAAAACATCAATATCGGCTCTTTTGGCTTTAATCTTTTCCTTGTGAGATACACCAAACCGCTGCTCCTCATCAACAATCATCAATCCCAGGTCATGGAAGATCACATCCGTCGAAAGCAAACGATGGGTACCGATCACTATGTCTACTGATCCTTTTAATAAACCATTCAGGATTATTGTTTGCTGGCGTGGCGTCCGGAAGCGGGACAACATCCGGATTTCAACCGGAAACCCACCCATCCGCTCCAGAAATGTGTCATAGTGCTGCTGGGCAAGCACAGTGGTGGGAACCAGAACGGCGACCTGCTTTCCATCCATCACAGCCTTAAAAGCTGCCCGGACGGCAATCTCCGTTTTTCCGTAACCCACATCACCACAAATTAAGCGGTCCATCGGTTTGGGTTTTTCCATGTCCCCTTTTACCTGCAATAAAACCCGCAGCTGATCTTCAGTTTCAATATAAGGAAAACTGGCTTCCAATTCCTGCTGCCAGGCATTATCCTGGGAGAACGCAAAACCCTGGACAGTCTTCCGCCGGGCATAGAGTTCCAGCAGATCCTGGGCAACCTTTACTACCTCTTCCTTTACCCGGGATTTGGTCAAACCCCAACGACCACCTCCTAAACGGGTGATTTTCGGATCGTGATGGTTGGGCCCAACATAGCGAGTTAGCCGGTCTGCCTGGGGAGCTGGAACATAAAGGTGATCCCCATCGGCGTACTGAACTGCCAGATACTCCCCTTCTGTGCCAGCCAACTCGCGGGAGACCAATCCAGAATATTTACCAATTCCATGATCGATATGAACGACCCAATCCCCTTCTCGAAAATCGCTGTACTCAACTTCAGGCGATAAAGCCCGGGGGGTGGGTTTCCGGCGGGGCTGAATACGTCTCCACCCAAATATTTCTCCATCAGAGAATAGGTGAATCCTTTTCCCGGAATCTGGCGATAATACCCATCCCCCTTCAATGCTGCCCTTGATAAAAGCCAGGGGTTCCTCAGGGGTTGTTGTGCGTTCTTTCCATACTTCCTGGAGCCGGGCAGCCTGTCGGGAGATAATTACCGGAATCTCATTCATCTGAATAATCTCAGCAAGATGAGTTACAAAGGTCTTTAATTCACCGCCAAATCGTTGATTGGAAGAAAACAAAGCTCCCAGGTCGGACTCAACTCCGGTTCCCACCGGTCCGAGTGAAATAGGGTGTTGTTTTTCTAAATCAAGGGTAAAGTCATCCCAGGGGATATATGGCAAAGGGAACCCTTTTTTGATTGTACCTTCCTGCTGATAACCTTCCAGAAATGACCCAGCCTGGTCGGAGATCTCAAGAGCCGTTTCCCGGATGATTTCCTGATCATCCAAGAAAATGAGAGTATCCTGGGTAAGATAGTTCAGCAGGGTTGCTTTCTCCTGATGGAGAAGAGGGATATGATATTCAATATATTTCTGATCTTCATCAACCGCTGATGATCTGGAATTTTCCGGTAATAAAAATTCCCTCGCCGGTGTGATTAAGAGAGATTCAATGATTTCGATCGTTCTTTGATTTTCGGGATCAAAACGCCTGAGCATTTCGATTTCATCTCCAAAAAACTCTATCCGGACTGGAAAACGCTCTCCCGGAGGCCAGATGTCCAGGATTCCTCCCCGCCTGGCAAATTGACCGGCTGAAGTCACAATCGGGGCAGCATCATAACCGCATCGCACCCATTCTCCTGCTAATTCATGGGGTGATTGGATTCCTTTTACACGGATTAAGCGAGATGATTTTAAGAATGCCCGCCGGGGCAATGTCCGAGTAATCACAGCTCTGATCGGGGCTACGATCAAAGGAGAGGGGTCGGATGTTGTATATCCCGGGATTAGAGGTGAGGAAAGCTCTGCGAGAATTTTGAGTCTTTCTCGCCGGGTCTTCCTGCTCCAGGAAATTTTTTCATAATAGAGAGGATCTGGTTCCGGGAATAAAACCAGGTCTTGATCCGGGATCCAGAAGTTCCATTCATCTTCCAGGACCAGGGCGCGATCTGTTCTATTTGTGATCAGCAGAATCGGGCGGTTCAAGGCAGCTTTTAAACCAGCTAGAACCGGCAGTCGGACTGCTCTCGGCAATCCGACCAGACCGGGTGTTATACCCGAACTAATCTCTGCAACCAGCGCCTGAAACACTGGCTGCTCCTGAATTTTATTAAGTAATTCTTTCTGCATATTGATTTTATTCGTTTGATGGGCTCTGATTAAAGGTTGTCATGGCCTGATTCAACCCAAATTCAACAAAGGTGAGAATTGCCTCTGAAGCCTGTTCAAGAACAAACGGGAGATCTCTTGATTCCAGTTTCGAAAAATCCAATAACACATATGAGCTGACCGACATCCTTCCTGGGGGACGATCAATGCCAACTCGCAGTCGAGGAAAATCCTTGGTTCCCAATTCCTGGATGATTGACCGGACACCCTTCTGGCCTGCATCGCCACCAGTCGGGCGCATCCTTAAAACCTGGAACGGTAAATCCACATCATCGTAGACAACCATCAGATTTTCCAGGGGTAATTTATAAAACCGGCTATATGAAGAAACCGCTTTCCCGGATAAGTTCATAAAGGTTTGAGGCTTGATTAGAATTATCCGCTGTCTATTGAATTTTACGGCTGTCATGAGCGCGTTCATTTTCATCCTTGAAAAGGATGTATCGAGCTTTTGGGCCAAACTGTCTAGAACCAGGAAACCGATATTGTGCCGGTTATTGGTATATTCCCTACCCGGATTGCCCAATCCAACAATTAATAAAGGTTTTTTTCTTCCAATCATATTTTTCACCCAAATCTACTTCTTACCCGGATATAGATCAATGCAATCAAAAAAACGCTAATTACCAAAATCCCTGTGATGAACAATGCCCGGTAGAGTTGATTGGTCTCCAGCACAACTGGATTCTCAGGCAGCGGTGTGGGGGAATTTTGAGGGGTTGGATTCCGGGTTGGTGTAGCAGTCTGGTCCATCTCTTCCTGATTTCCCACCGGGGCGAGTGTAGCAGTTTCAATCGGGGATTGATTACGAACTCGCAGATTCTGAATCAACTCAAAAATAGTTGCTTTTCCCTCATATTCTGCTACCAATCGTAAATGATAATTGCCATCAGTGATCTGGGTTGTATCCCATTCTATTTTAAAGGATGTTTGAGAACTCTCCTCTCCGGTTGGAAGAATGTCCTCGATAAAAAACCAGGTGTCCGCACCTTCCATGGCATAGCTGAAGGCTAGTTTTCCAGCTGAAAAACCGTCACCCCGGATTTTTCCCTCGATGATTTCAATTCCCTGCAGAGCTTGCCCCTCCCGGGGATTCTGGATAAATATACTGGGAGCAATTGTTGGCGCCTGGGCAGCAGCCAACTGAACCTGGTGGAAACCATTTAGCACCAGAATAGGAATGAAAATCAAGGAAAGCCAGACCAGTCTTTTCACGATCTTGAGTGTAGCACGGGGAGGGTTAATGGTCAACGGATTTTGGGATAGAGAAGAATCCAGTGAGTTGTAAGTAGAAAACAGGTTCCAGCA
Source organism: Anaerolineales bacterium (assembly GCA_036445875.1). Taxonomy (GTDB): domain Bacteria; phylum Chloroflexota; class Anaerolineae; order Anaerolineales; family UBA11858; genus B10-G9. The sequence goes on along the minus strand of JAZFRV010000263.1, from coordinate 76 downwards.
ATCAGCTTTCAAATGATCTCAGTTATGCGCCACGAGAGATGATTGAATTAATTTTTTGGTTGATTATTTACTCTGC
>JAZFRV010000262.1:0-4246 GCA_036445875.1 Anaerolineales bacterium | reverse complement strand
TGTTTGCTGGCCGTTGAAATCCTTCACCAGTTCCCTTCAGGTAAGCCTCTTTGGCGGTCCAAATTCTGAAAAATAGATCCTTGAGCCCAGTTTGCTTTTCAGAAGATAAAATTTGCTGCTCGTAGGGGCTGAAGTAATTTTCAATAATGGTATCAATATTCGATATTGAATATACCTGCTGGAGATCAACCCCAATTGGAACATCCATGACAAAGCCATATAGAAATAAACCTTCCGAATGGGATAGATTAAAGTATAAATTTGATCCAGGCAAGTATGGTTTTCCATTGGGATAAGTTTTAAGGGGTATATTCTCTGGTGCCAGTTCCAGATATTGTGCGAGAATGGATCTCAGTATCCCCCGACTGATGAGATGGTCTTCCTGGCGATTTTTAGAAATTAATTTCTCTTTCCGGGAAATCTCTTCCTGGGATAAAAAGGAATCTAATTCATTGAGATTATTTTTCCATCGACCGGCAGAAGTATGCCAGATGTGGATAATCCCGTTTATGGGTAATCTGAATTTTGTTTCCATTTTTAGATAAGATATTTATTCCAGGAAGGTGGGACAGAAAACCCCTGCAGGTTTAAGTCTACGATCCGGTAAAGAAATGCGGCTCCCTCTAGCAGCTGCTCTGCAACAGTGACAACATTTCGTTTTTCTGGATTTTCCAGGGAGGTTCCCCGAACCCAATCATTAAATGAACCCATTGAAGGTCCACACCATATCTGGTAATCAAAGGATCTTTCGGGAATTCCCGCAATACCCCAATGGGTGGCCAAACCTAAATACCAACGGAATATTAAACTCATCTTTCTTTTAGAATTCCCTTCAGCTCGGTCGAGCTGGCTGGGATCGCGCTCAGAAAAGAATTTGATGCATTCATCCCAGACTTCATCAAGGTTGTTTTGGAATATTTTCTGCTCCAGCTCTTGCCTGGTTTGAGGATCAATATCATTAATCCCATCATATGCAGCATAGATATCAAATAATTTTTGGGCTCGCATGGGAAACATCGTTCCCCGTTTTAAAACCTGAACTTTTACTCCCATTTCAAACATGTCTGCTGAAGGTGCCATCATCACATCGGTTGATGCTGCCTGCGCCAGCAGATTTTTCACATGCGAAGATGTACCTGCTTCTTCACAACCCTGATTTACAGATCCGGTAACAATATAATCCGCGCCCATTGTGAATGCTCCCAGGGTCGAAGTTGGTGTACCAATACCACCAGCGGCTCCAATACGTACAGGAACAGGATAGTTATTCTCTAGTTGGGTTTCATCTCTGAGGGCAATAATGGAGGGCAGCATACTCGTTAACGGACGATTATCAGTGTGTCCTCCTGAATCTGCTTCAACAGTGATGTCATCAGCCATAGGTATTTTTCCAGCTAACTCGGCTTGCTGGGATGTGATCTTGCCTTGGTTAACAAGGATAGTCAGAATTTTTTCCGGGGCAGGATTGAGGAAGTGAATTGCTACCTCTCTCCTGGAAATCTTGGCAATTATTTTATTATCGATCAGAGTATTTTCATCCTGGTCCTGGCTTAATCCTGCGGCCCGGTATTCAACTAACGTTGGAGTCATGCGCAAAAAAGCAGATGCTTCAATGGTCCGAACCCGGTGATGAATATAAGAATCTACAGCCTTTTGCTCGAGGATTGGCTCCTGAGGGCTGTGGATGAGATTAAAGGCATAAGGTCCTTCAGGTAACTTGTTTTGAATAGTTTCAATAGCTTGTGTTAGTCTGGCAGGCGGGACACCGCCAGCCCCAAATGAAGCCAGATAACCGGCTTGACCGAGGGCTATTACAAGAGATTCATTGGAAATGGCATTGGCCATCGAACCAGCCATATAGGCATATTTCAGACCGTGGTGTTTAATGAATTCAGGATTTCCAAAATGGGTCGGTGACTGAGGTCTGAGGAAACCAAGAACTGAGATACCTTTTTTATTACTGCCGGGGGGATATAAATCCCCTCCGCGAACAACGCCTACCTGGTTTTGGTGATCCAGAATATAGGCTGGTGATCCAAAATCCCGTAGAATTGATTTGATTTCTTCCGGATCTGTAGTGATTTCAGCATCGGAACCGATCCAGGTTCCAATCGGACTTGTTTTTCGAATAGGGGTTAATGTTTGCATGCCTTTACAAGTTCTCCTCTGCTGATTAATGACTTTCTAAGCTGAGATCAGTTACCTGGTAAATTCGTACATCATCCTTCCAGAGATTTCCATCACCGATAATTTGCCATCCGTGATCTCTGTGAATGATGTCCTTAATGTGAAAATCGAATTTTATCCCTTTCACTTCGCGCGTAATTTGCCCACGGTATTTCCAGCTAGTCCTGGTTCCTGGTTTTATTCTCCAGTGTTTATTTTCTGGCAATCTTAATTCCGGGGCAGATTTTATGATAGCCTGGGCGATAGTTTCTATTCCAAGTGATCCGGGCATAACCGGGTCTTGGTAAAAATGGGCTTCATAGAACCACGAATTTGGTGGAATGTTTTGCTCTGAAAAAATATATCCTTTCTGATAATTCCCACCCGTTGGTGATATCCAGGTTTGATTTATTTCAGGGACCCCCGGTTGTTCGGGTTTTTGAGGGATGATCGACGGGGAGGAAAATTCAACCCAGTTTCCATTCTTCAGGTTGGTATCCATCCAGGGAGCTACTCTCCGATTGCCATCTAATCCAGACTGGTTCAACAACATGGGAAGGGGGAAATAACCAAAAGAAGATTTTCCCTGATAAAAAACCGATCCCCGGGAGGATAGCTCAAATGAGTATTCCTGAATGATGACATTTCGTAATTTGCTGGTTGAAAGTAATTCGACCCGATTCGTCAAAGTGTGCCCAATGATATCCGGCCATTTAGATAATATTCCCTCACCATCCAGATTACGGAAATATATATCGAGATCAGACATATCCTTGATAGTGCCCATGTAGGCGGATAAAAATCCGCAGGGCTGCAAAGCCAATTCCATTAATGAGACATAAGGTAGAGTAGTATCTTGAGGTCTTAGATACCAGGCCTGGGTTGGCAGGTCATATTCGCTCACCAGGCTGGAACCAACCTTAACTTTTTCAGCTTCGCCCTGGATGTCCATGATGCGGTCCAAAAATCGCAAAGATCCATTTGGCAGACGGGGAATTCTCCGATCTTCAAAACTAGTAAATGTATCACCGAAACAATCCTGATGATTTCCCTTTGTGAAGGCCATAATCTGATATTTGGTATAGAGAGGTTCAGCTTTGTCGGTGGGAATGACTGTCGATAAGGGGAGGGCTGATCGCAATTGAACAACCCGCGCTAAGTTACGAGTTAGCACCTGTTGATTTTCGAGGAATTGTTGATGGCTTTTTGCAGTATCAGCTGAGAGCCGGGTGAGATTTTCCAAATAATTGGCGTGTTGTGATGCAGTAATAGACCCGTATTCTGCCCGGCTCTCCCCCGGAGTTTTTGACATAGAAAGTTGGGCTTTCTTGTGGTTCTTATCAGTACTGAATTCGATCTTTTTTCTACTTTTGCCATTTGAGGAGATATGTCCCTGGGAGATTTCCAGCTCATCTGGATAAAGGATAGTAAGATCTAAAGGAACCTGGTGACTGACCAGCAAGCTGAGAACTTTCAGCACACCTTCATAATCTGATTGATATTTCTTATTAATTGGTATTACGGCATGAGGCTGTGATTTAAGGATTTTTTCGATCCAACGTGAGCAGGTTTTTTGGGGACCTACTTCAATGAATATTCGAATTCCATCTTGATAAACTCGATTAACCAATCTTGGGAAATCAACCTGACTGCAGGTCATTTTTGCCATCGCCCGGGAGAGATTCTCGGCCTCGAGAATTAACGGTTCATATTCCGCTGCAGAGTAATAACGCATCTTCGGAGAGGTTTGAGAACCATGGGTATAAAGATCCACAAAATCTGGATAGACTGATTCCATCGCCGGGTTGTGAATTGCTGAATTAAATGGCATCGGTAATGCATGGCAGGCAAGGTTAGCGATGATACGTTGGCAAGCATCTTGTTTTCCAGCAATCACCACTTCATCAATAGTATTAATTATGGTTATGAATACCTGAGATTCTCTTTCAAGAGCTTTTTCTACCTTGGATAAAGGTGCCTTTAAAATATATGAGCCCCAAAACTCTTCAGCCAGATTCTCATCTTTCCAATAATCACGAATAGCGTTCATGGGTCCAAATAATTGAGTTCGAAACAGGGA
>JAZFRV010000261.1:0-6980 GCA_036445875.1 Anaerolineales bacterium | reverse complement strand
CTGAGGCGAAAAGCGGAAAATCTCTCAATGTCCCCCAACGAGCTGAGGAAATCGCCCGGTTAGTGGCAGATAACCTTCCTTCCCAGGAATATTTTCCCCGGATTGAGGCTGCGGGTGGATATTTGAACCTGTATTTTGATTCCCGATTATTCAGCGCCCGGGTTGTAAATTCGATCCTGACAGCTGAACTCTTTGGGAAAGGTGACCCAAAGGGGGAAACCCTGATGGTGGAGTTTTCCCAGCCCAATACCCATAAAGCTTTTCATGTAGGGCATTTAAGATCTGCCATCCTGGGAGATGCTGTTTGCCGGATCCTGGAATATGCCGGCTTTGATGTGATCCGGGCCAATTATTATGGTGATATGGGACTTCATGTAATTAAATGGCTGTGGAATTATCAGAATTTCCACAGCGGAGAAACACCTCCTCCGGATGCAACCCGCTGGATGGGCGATCTTTACGCCGAAGCCAACCGCCGGGTTGAGGAAGATCCCAGCCTGGAATCTGAAATCAGAGAGCTTTATGGACAATGGGACCGACAGGAACCTGAAATAGTGGATTTATGGAAAGAGACCCGTCAATGGTCTGTGAACGGTTTCCAGGATTTATACGATGTCCTTGATATTCATTTTGACCGTTTTTATGCCAATAGTGAAGTAGAGTTTCAAGGCAAGGAATTGGTGAATGAATTAATTAAGAAGGGGATTGCGGAAGACTTGCGCCCGGATGATGCGGTGATTGTCCGGTTGGATGATCTGCTGGGTTTAAAAAAGGAAAAATATCGCGTGCTGGTGATCTTAAGATCAGATGGAACTGCTCTTTACGCCACAGAAGATTTAGCACTGGCAAAATTGAAATTTGAAGAATATCCGCTTGATAAGTCCATCTACGTGGTTGATGTCCGCCAATCACTGCATTTTCAGCAGGTTTGGAAAACCCTCGAGATTGCCGGTTTCTCCTGGGCTGAAAATTGTGAACACCTCTCCTACGAACTGGTCAACTTGCCTGGAAACGTAGTGATGGCTTCCAGAGATGGAACGGTCGTACTTCTGGAAGATTTAATCAGGGAAGCAAAATCCCGTGCTTTTGATGTTGTCGAGGAAAAAAACCCTGATCTTTCCCAGGAAGAGAAAAATGAGGTTGCCCGCGCCGTTGGATTAGGGGCAATTAAATTCCCGATGTTAGATCGAGAAAATACCCGGATTGTAACCTTTGATTGGGATTCTGCGCTTGATTTTAATGGACAGGCTGCTCCTTATATTCAATATGCCCACGTGAGAGCCAATAGTATCCTGAAAAAGGTTGCTGGAGTGCCGTCTGAAGCGATTGATCCGAATTATGAGCTCGATCCAAGTGAAATATCCTTGATTGAAAACCTTTCCCAATTCCCGGCTGAAATTCAGAAAGCTGCCAGCGAGTATAAACCGCTTTACCTTACTCATTATTTATATGAGATGGCGCGGAGTTTTAATGCCTTCTATCGCCAGGCTCCTGTCTTAACTGCCGATCCAGAAGTGCGAGATTTCCGGCTTCAATTGGTGGAAGCTTCCCGGGTAGTCCTTGCAGCAGGTCTGAATTTATTGGGCATTGAAGCGCCCCGGGTGATGTGATAATTAAGAGGGACCAGGTCCTTAATTTTGAGATAACACGCAGTATGTCACTGGAATCCTATCCATTTTTTTGTACAATTATTTACCTGTAAAGAGATCTTTCACAGAAATATATTCGAATATTGAAGGAGAAACTAATGCCAGTCCGTACGTTAATTATGGGAGCTGCAGGCCGCGATTTTCATAATTTTAATGTATTCTTTCGGGAGAATCCGGACTACGAGGTGATTGCCTTTACTGCCACTCAGATTCCAAATATTGAAGGGCGGAAATACCCCGCAGCCCTGTCGGGAAAAAATTACCCCAAAGGTATTCCCATTTACCCTGAGTCAGATTTAATTTCTCTGATCAAGGAAAATGGTATCGAGCAGGTAATTTTTGCTTACAGTGATGTATCGCATGAATTTGTCATGCATAAGGCTTCTGAAGTCCTGGCGGCTGGAGCGGATTTCCGGTTGATGGGTTTAAATACAACCCAGATTGAATCTACCAAACCGGTTGTCTCGGTTTGTGCGGTCCGAACCGGAAGCGGTAAAAGTCAAACAACCCGGCGAGTAGCCCGGATTTTGAAAGATATGGGAAAAAAAGTAGCAGTTATCCGCCACCCGATGCCCTATGGCGACCTGGCAAAACAAGCCGTTCAACGATTTGGAGAATTGGCTGATCTGGATAAACATGAATGCACCATTGAAGAGCGAGAGGAGTATGAACCCCACATCGTAAATGATGTCCTGGTTTTTGCAGGTGTAGATTATGAAAAAATCCTACGGGAAGCCGAAAAAGAAGCTGATGTCATTCTTTGGGATGGTGGAAATAACGACCTTTCATTTTATAAGTCGGATTTTCAGATAATCGTAGCTGACCCCCATCGTCCTGGCCATGAAACCACCTACCATCCGGGAGAAGCCAATGCCAGGACAGCAGATGTTTTTGTGATCAACAAAGTAGATACTGCCAACGCTGAGGATGTTATTTATTTACATGATTCTCTCCGGAAATTGGCTCCCGAAGCGATAATTCTGGAAGGAGCTTCACCACTATTTGTGGATGATCCTGCCCAGATCAAGGGAAAACGAGTCCTGGTTGTGGAAGACGGTCCCACTCTCACTCACGGTGGAATGGCTTATGGAGCTGGATGGGTAGCTGCCCGGCGTTTTGGCGCGGCAGAAATTATTGATCCGCGGCCATTTGCTGTTGGCACAATCCTGGAAACATATCAAAAATATCCCACCACTGGCGATGTGCTGCCAGCCATGGGATATGGAGATGCTCAAATCCGCGAGTTAGAAAAAACCATCAACAATGCTGAGGTAGATTTAGTGATCATCGGCACCCCGATTGATCTGACCAGGTTGATGAAAATAAACAAACCAACTCAGCGGGTGCAATACGAGCTGCAAATCATCGGGCAGCCCACCTTGGCAGTTTTACTCAAGGAAAAGTTTTCTTAAGATTCCAGCTTCGATGTAAATAGAGATATTGTGCCCTGCGCTGGATAAAATAATCAAATTTTTCCCCCCGCAGGGTACTCCTCAAGATCACAGATAACTATCCAGTCAATTTATTTTCAGCCGGATATTTTCCCAGGAAATAGATATGCCTTCTCTACACTGGGCTTCCAAAACCGAGTCCATTTCCCAAGAGGGAAACCTAAATACTGATGCCATCCTCTATCCCTTCGGAGATGATAAAGCAGCTGCTCAATCCCTGGAAAACAGATTGATCCTGGGTGATAACTTACGGGTGATGAACGCCTTGCTTCCGGAGTATGAGGGAAAAATTGACCTCATCTATGCAGATCCTCCATTTTTTACCAATAAAGGATACACCGCCAGGATTGGCAGAGGAGAAGATTCGCGAAAACCCGAGGAATGGAAATTAGCAGAGGGATATCCAGATGAGTGGCCGGATATGGAATCTTACCTGGATATGCTTTATCCCCGGCTGAAGTTAATGTATAAACTTCTTTCCGATACGGGTTCTTTTTATCTTCACCTCGATTGGCACGCAAATTCCTATGCCCGGATTTTATTGGATGAAATCTTTGGGTACGATAATCTCAGGAATGAAATTGTCTGGACCTATCATGGACCATCTCCGATCCGGAGTGCGTTTAACCGGAAACACGACATGATCCTGTATTATTCCAAATCAAATCAATATACATTTAACGTTGATCAGGTTCGGATTCCTTATAACAAAAATACTATTGGAACTTTTAAGTCCTCAAAAAAAGCAGGATTTGGAAAAACACCGGATCTAGAGAGAGGAAAAGTTCCAGAGGACTGGTGGTATTTTCCAGTTGTTGCCAGGCTGCATAACGAACGGACCGGCTACCCCACCCAGAAACCAGAAAGACTCATGGAACGGATCGTTGTGGCTTCCTCCAATCCGGGTGATCTGGTAGCAGATTTTTTTGGTGGTGCGGGAACAACAGCATCTGTTGCCTGCAAACTAAACCGTAACTTTATCAGCTCGGATAATCAATCAAGAGCACTTCACACAACCAGGTCCCGGATAGTGTTAAATATCAGAGAGAACCAGCAAGGCAAAACCGGGATTATGGAGAATCGGTTTTCAATAAATATCCAACGGGAGCAGTCTTCGCCAAAAACAATATTTTCAAACCTGGAGAATATTGGCATTGATTCACCAGAAATAATTAATGGGGAGATCACCTTAATACCGGACTTGGCTTCTCAACTGGACTATTGGGAGATTGATTTTGACTGGAATGGCGAAGTCTTTCACAGCAAATTCCAGGCAGCAAGACCCTGGAGAAAAGGAGATATTCTCGCGACTGCTATTCTCCCGGAGAAAAGAGGGGAGATATGTTTAAGGTTTGTGCTGATTGGTGGAGAACAAATTCAGCAGGTGCTACTAAATAAATAACCCCGCCTGTTTAGCGGGGAATCCAATCTGTAATATCCCTGGCCTGACGATTTATAAAGCGAGTTTGTAACCCTTTCCCCGAGCGGTGAGGATCAAGGTCGGGTGTTCGGGATCCTCCTCAATTATTTTTCTCAGCCAATTGATATGTACATCCAGCGATCGGGTATCTTCTGTGTAATCAGTTCTCCAAATCTTGCTGAACATCTTTTTCCGATCCAGGACCACACCTTTTTGTTTGATCAGCATTTTTAATAACTCGGCCATCCGGGGAGTAACGTGTTCTTCTTTGCCATTACAGCGAATGACCTGGCGATCCATATCCAGATGAATGGGTCCGAGTTTAAGAATTTCGTCGCCATCACCCGGCGCAAATGGGATAATCCGATTTTCTAACTTGCGGATGGTAAAGGGTAAAACGAGTTGAACTGCTGCTATGGTTTTATTTGGAGGGAGATTATCGGGTGAATTAATCAAGATGATGGGAATGGAGGAATGTTTGGCCCGAACGGATTTGCAAATACGTGATCCTGTTGTCCTCATCGAAGCGGCATCAATAACCATCACATCAGGTTTTACTCGATTAAGTTTGAGGATGGCGTCTTTTCCAGTAGATACGAAGGTGACTTTATAACCTCTGGACTCGAGATTTGGAACGAATGACGGGAGATCTGCTCTCCTCTTACCTGCCCAGAGAATTCTTGTCTTTCGGTCTAATTTATCGGTCATTAAAAGCCGCCTGCGGGAAGGTCCTCAGAATGACTACCAGATCGTTGTGAAATTATATCGTGAAAGGGCATTCTTAGCAAATACGAATTTCTTAAGATTCAAGCTGAATTATAAAACTATATTTGTGAGAACTAAATTTCTCCCATTTTAGTACCCGTAAAAATCAAACCAATATCATTTTATATGATCAATGGCCTGTTTAAAGTGTGTGGGAGTATTTGTAAACCATCTGCAAGGGTTTTCTTCGGGTGATGATACAATTTTAGATATCAAATTCAGGAAGAAGGAACCCAGATGTTAATTCATTCAGCCGCACAAGTATTAACACTAGCCGGTGGGCCTCAGCGGGGTTCCCGTCTGGGTGATTTGGGCTTGATCGAGGACGGAGCAGTCCTGATCAGATCTGGAAACATCCTTGAAATCGGTCATTCCTCGGATTTACTAAATAAACACCCCGGTGAGGAAACATTGGATGTGGCGGGAAAAGTAGTGCTGCCGGGCTTTGTTGATCCTCATACCCATGTCATCTGGGCTGGAGATCGGGCAGCAGAGTTTGAATTGCGACTGCAGGGAAAATCTTACCTTGAAATCATGGAAGCTGGCGGGGGTATTGTGTCTACTGTCCGGGAAACCAGGAAGGCATCTAAAAAACAGCTAAAGGATCAGACCCGATCCCGTTTAAAGAGGATGCTCGCTCACGGCACAACTACGCTGGAAGCAAAAACCGGGTATGGGCTGAATTCAGAAACGGAATTGTTAATGCTGCAGGCATTACTTGAGCTTGATCAGGAAGAACCCCTGAATATCGTGTTAACCTACCTGGGTGCTCATGCCGTCCCACCTGAGTATGAAGGAAATACTGCTGGATATACTGACCTGGTTTGTAAGGAAATGATTCCCGCGTTGGCTGAGTGGTGGCCATCACAAACAAGAGATTCCTTCCCGTATATTGATGTTTTTTGTGAAACTGGTGCTTTTGATGTTGATCAAAGCCGTCAAATTTTAGAAACAGCCCGGGCTATTGGATTCCCAATAAAAATCCACGCTGATGAATTTGACAATCTGGGAGGAGTGAGCTTAGCAGTGGAATTGGGAGCTGCTTCTGCGGATCACCTGGTGGTGACGTCTCCGGAAGAGATCAAAGCTTTAGGCGGATCAGACACGGTTGCAGTTGCTTTACCCTGCACTCCCTTTGGATTGGCAGAACCTGGTTACACTCCAGCAAAAGAGATCATAAAGGCGGATGGAATTCTGGCAATTGCTACAGATCTTAATCCAGGAACTGCCTGGTGTGAAAGTATGCAATTTGCGGCTGCTTTGGCTTGCCGGTACATGAAACTAACGCCGAAACAGGCAATAGCCGCGGCAACGATTAATGCAGCGGCAGCGATTGGGATGGATAAAATAATTGGTTCGCTTGAGCCCGGAAAGCAGGCAGATTTAATTGTATTAAATATCCCTGATTACCAACATATTGGATACCGGTTTGGCACAAATCTGGTTGGAATTGTGATCAAACAAGGAAAGGTTTATCAGGGTTAGGAGGTATTATGGGTTTTCTGGATAATTCACTTGTAGTCTGGATCGTCATTGCGGCGGTTGGGTTATTTGTTTTGCGATTTTTATTTAAAGTCACAAAAAAGATTCTTACGCTTGGCATTTTGATTTGCCTGGCTGTTGTCGTGTACCTGTTTTTCAGCCAATATCTTTTCCCTGCAGGGATTAATTTACCCTGATCCACTCCGCTTGGAC
>JAZFRV010000260.1:0-6074 GCA_036445875.1 Anaerolineales bacterium | reverse complement strand
TAAAGATGATACAGAAACAGTTTCATATGTTTCTTGAGCAGAACGGCGTGAAGATCATAGAGGCGCTAGGGAAAAAATTTGACCCCGCGCTGCACGAAGCAGTGGTCTCAAGAGTATCCCAGGAGACTCCCAACAGGCGAACCTTGGCTCGATAAGCATAGGCGGTGATGCTGCCCAGGTAATATGTAGAGGATCCAGAATTATTTGTGATCCGGTGGCCAATTAATCCTCCTGTACAGGATTCGGCCACAGCTAAGCGCCATCCTCGTTCACGCAGTTCATTACCGATTAATTGTTCAATATTTTCTGTCATGCCTAGCCTTCCTTCATTTTTTCAATTACCCAATAATGGGATAAACCCAAGATTTGGAAGGGGGTTTTTTCAAGCCAATAAAGCAGTGATCTTAACCAGAGTCCAAAACGCGGAAAACGTGCGATGATATTATCATATCCTCCAAAAATCATAGTTCGGTGAATATACTTGATTGGCAGACCCCGGAATAATTTAGCCAGGTCTTTCCGGGAATAAACCCGGACATGGGGAGCCAACCGGTTTCGAAGCCATACCGGCAAGTAATTGACAAATAGTTTATTCCCGAAGTGATAAGTTCCCCGGCGGTAAATTCCATGGGTTTCAAATGGATACCAGCGGTTGGGACAGAATAAAATCAGTCGTCCCTCGGGGCGAAGAGTTCGAATCATTTCCTGGACTGCTTTCCGGTCGTCTCCCACATGTTCTATTACCTCATTACTGAGAATGAGATCAAAGCTCCCTTCAGGGAAGGGTAAAAATTCCCCGGCAGCCCCGGTGATATGGTCTGCCTTTTTTTTTGCTTCAACTGCCCGTTGAAAATCAAATTCCAGTCCAAGTACCTCACATCCCAGTGGGATTAAGTGCTCCAGGTACAATCCAATTCCACAGCCATTCTCGAGGAATTTTCCCTGGATCCTATCGCCAGCGGCTGATTTGATCATCTCCAATCTGCGCTGCTGACCGGCTCTCCAAATATAGGATGGTTCACCTCTGTCAGCTGCCTGTGGGGAAGGTTGGTAGTCAATCATTTTTCCCCCCAGTGAACTGCAATAAAACCAAACATGAAATGTTTGAAGAGTACCTTTTTAAAACCAGCGGCAGCCAAGAAAGCAGCTAATTCCTCTGCCCGCAGGAAACTATCCGTTGATTCGTAAAGGTAGGTATAGGCTTCTTTGTTTTTGGTAATTAAACCGCTTATGGTAGGGATTAAATGATACATATATAACCGGATCAGAGGGGTTAAAATATCTTTTGCTCTTTTACTTGTCTCCAGGATGGCGATTTTCCCTCCGGGTTTTAGCACTCGATACTGCTCAGATAAACCCTGGAAAACATCACTCAGGTTTCTGGTCAGAAAACCGGAAACAACCCCATCAAATGTATCGGAAAGAAATGGCAGCCTGGTAACTTCAACAGCAGTCCAATCCAGCAAAGCTTCTGGATTTCTGATTCGTCCGACTTCCATCATTGGCAATGTTAAATCTGCTGGGATGATCTGACTGGAGGGAAATTGTTGCGATGCTTCTAGAGCCAAGCTTCCAGTGCCCGTACCAATGTCAAGCAGGCGACCGGACTCTGGCAGGGCTACTTGTTTGATGGCAAAGCGCCGCCAGGAACCATCCCGCCAACCTGACATGATCTGATTCATCAGGTCATATTGCCGGGAAATGCGTGTGAACATAGTCTGCTGCTGTTCTATAAAATCCGGATCTGTACGTTCAAGCATAAGCTTCAGGCATTTTGGGCGGCCAGGGCGTCTGCTTCTTGAGCGACCCGGATGCCTTTTTCCTCATCCACTCTGGTTAACATAAATCCACCCGCGATGAAGAAAACAATCAGAGAGACGATTCCCAATCGGCTGTTGCCAAATAACTGGCTCACCACTCCGAAAACCAGGGGGCCAAAGGCGCCCGCAAATTTTCCGCTAACACTAAAGAAGCTGAAAAATTCAGCAGATCGAGCTTTGGGTACCATACGTCCATACAGCGAGCGGCTGAGAGCCTGGCTTCCCCCCTGGACCAGTGCTACGCCAAAACCAAGGATCCAGAAGTGAAGGGCTGATTTCATAAAGTAACCCCCGATGGATATCATGGCATAGACCACGAGGGTGATATAGATGGATTTCTTGGAACCAATTTTTTTTGCCAGCCATCCAAAAGCAAATGAAAAAGGAATCCCCACAAACTGGACCATCAATAAAGCGCCGATCAGGTCAGTTTGTCCTATACCAATCTCATTTCCGTAGATGGTTGCCATTTTTATGATAGTGCCGATACCATCGGCGTAGAGCCAGAAAGCTACCAGGAATTTAAACAATTCTCCATAGTTTCTTATTTCCTTAAAAGTTTCCACCAACCGTTTAAACCCTGCGCTGATCTGATTTGAATCCATTTCTTGTTCAGAAACATGCCGCGGTGGTTCAGGCACATTTCTCATGAGAGGAATGGCAAATAATAACCACCAAACCGCTACGCTTGCCAGCGACAGCCTGGTCATCAGTGCCGTCAAATGATCTGGGGATAGCATGATCATGGCCAGGTTAATAGCGAGAAGAATACCTCCTCCCAGATAACCCAGGGCATATCCCCGGGTTGAGACCTGGTCGATGTCACCCCTCTGGGCGATGTGAGGAAGCAGGGAATCATAAAATACATTCGCTCCTGCGAACCCAATATTTCCTACAATAAATAAGATCGAAGCGAATAACCAATCACCAGAGGTGAGGAAATACATCAAAGCTGTTGCAGTAATACCTATTAAAACAAAATAGGTCAGATAACGCTTTTTCGCTCCCCGGAAATCAGCGATCGCCCCCAAAATTGGGCCGAGCAAAGCCACCAATATTAGGGCAATTGAATTCGTATACCCCCAGTACGCGGTTGCCTGGTTTGGGGATAGAGAGGGCTCAGCAATTGTGGAATAATAGATTGGCAATACGGCTGCCATGATGGTTGTCGCAAAGGCTGAATTTGCCCAGTCATACATACTCCAGGAATTGATGATCTTTTTGTAATTTTTGTCTTCCATGAAATTCTCCATTTGTGGATATCATTTAACAGTTACATTATACGATAGATCGATCAGCGCACATGTAAAATCATATTCATGTTCTAGCGTATAAAAAACCCAACCATCACAAATTATTTGAATTGTATTAAGATTTTATTCCTCTCGGTGACCCGAGTTGACGTGTGAGAACCATCATGCTATTATTAATGTGAAATTATTTATATATTATCTGGCTCTGCCACTTGAAGTACCGGGACTTATTTTGCCATTATTCTTTTTTGTTATCTGCCTTTATGATTTACCTTTAGGACAATTTCTTATATAAAACAGGCAGTCAAACGTATTTATTGGCATCATAAGATCTCTCTTGATTAGGATTATTTCTGGCGAGCACAGATACTTTGTGATCGCTATTTTCTTTTTTTAGGAGGAGTACGATGAGTCATGAATTTGTTTTTCGAATCCTGGGCATGATAGTCTTTGGTTTACTAGGAGGATATTTTGGAGTTGATCTTGCCACTATAACTACGATTACAACCGAAGAAGGAGCAGTAATCTTTGGTTTGGTTGGTGCGCTGTTTGGCTTGGTATTAACTCCAACTCTTACCACCAGACCGCTTAATTCTCTCCGGACATTATTAAACCAACTCGACACTCGAACCCTGGGTGCAGGTTTAGCTGGCCTGACTGTAGGCATGGTAATTGCTGCTCTGCTGGCTTTTCCACTTTCCTTATTGCCTTCTCCCCTGGGAGAGGTTTTTCCTTTTGTTGGTGTACTAATATTTGGCTATATTGGTGTGGCGGTGTTTATCTCCCGCAAGAATGATATTTTTTCCGCGTTTGGGGGGAGAGTATTTTCAATGGCTGACCGGGGAGGAAGAAAAGATGACCAAGAACGGGTTATCCTGGTTGATACCAGCGTGATCATTGACGGTAGAATCTCAGATATTGCCCAAACTGGTTTCCTGGTTGGAGAGCTGCTCATACCCCGGTTTGTACTGGATGAACTCCAGCATATCGCGGATTCAGCTGATGGGATGCGCCGCCAAAGGGGCAGGAGGGGTATGGAAATCCTGGCAAACCTCCAGGAATCCAATACTATCCCGGTCAGGATCAGTGATATTGATGTAGAAGGAACTCGGGAAGTTGACAGCAAGTTGGTCATCCTGGCCAGACAATTGAGCTGTCCCATTCTGACCAATGATTACAATCTCAACCGCGTGGCGGAGATCCAGGGCGTCCCGGTATTGAATATCAATGAATTGGCAAATGCCGTTAAAGCCGTTCTATTACCTGGTGAAGCAGTGGAAGTGAAAATTATTCAGGAAGGTAAAGAGCGTGGGCAGGGTATAGGTTATCTTTCGGATGGAACCATGGTGGTCGTTGAAGACGGAAAAGAACGCATGAATGAGGTTATCAACTCGATCGTTACCAAAGTGCTGCAAACTGCCGCGGGAAGAATGATCTTCGCCCGACCTGATGAGGACTAACGAGGTTTCAGGATAATACAATGAGCATTAAAATTTACAATACCCTGTCCAGGAAAAAAGAAGAGTTTATTACTCTTCAATCCGGCAAGGTTTCCATGTATGTCTGTGGACCAACAGTCTATGACAAAGCCCATGTAGGACATGCCATGTCCGCCCTGGTTTTTGATATTGTCCGCCGCTACCTGGAGTACCGGAAGTACGAAGTTCACCATGTCACCAACTATACAGATGTGGATGATAAGATCATCCAGCGAGCAGCGGTAGAAGGGGTGGAATCTCTGGAGATTGCCGAACGATATATCAATGAATTTGATCAACATCTGAAGGATCTTAATATACTTCCTGCAAGCCAATATCCGCGAGCGACCGAGGAGATCAACCGGATTGTCGAGGGGGTAGCAGACCTGATAGAAAAAGGGTATGCATATCCCAAAGAAGGGGATGTATATTATCGGGTTGAAAAGTTCCCTGACTACGGCAAGTTGTCCGGCAGAAAAATTGAAGACATGGAAGCTGGTTTTCGAATTGGTGTAGATAATCGGAAAGACCACCCGATGGATTTCGCTTTATGGAAAGCCGCTAAACCGGGAGAACCATTTTGGCCCAGCCCCTGGGGTGATGGTCGACCTGGTTGGCATATTGAATGCTCAGTGATGAGTCATTCCTGCCTGGGTGAACAGATAGATATTCACGGCGGTGGTAACGATTTGATATTCCCACATCATGAAAATGAGATTGCCCAGAGTGAAGCCATGTTTGGGAAGCAATTTTCCACCTATTGGATGCACAACGGTATGATGCAGCTTTCCGGATCAGTGATGTCAAAATCCACAGGGAATTTAGTTACTATTGACAATTTCCTGGAGAAGTATGAAGCCAATGTGCTGCGCATGATGATCCTAAATTCCAACTACAGGGGTCCAATAACTTTCAATGATGAAACTATCCAACATGCTGTAAGAGCGCTAAAGCGGTTAAGATCAGCGCTGCGGCCAGCCTTACCGAAGAATGGTTGGGCAGGGAATCAATTGCGGGATAAATCCAAACAGGTTAAGGAATTCTTCCTGGTGGCGATGGATGACGATTTTAATACCGCCGGTGGCCTGGGTCATCTCTTTGATTTTGTTAAAGCCATTAATCAGGCTCGGGATGAAGGCGCCGACCAGAAATCATTGGAAAAAGCCCAGGCTGTGCTTAATGAGTTAACCGCTATATTTGGCTTGAAATTGGAATTAAATCAGGATATTGATTTAGATCCTAGAATAAATCATGAAATATACCGTGATATTAGTAGTCATTTTGTTAAATTGCATAATAACAAGGCTATTGATTTCTTGCGAGAAGAGCTTCATTCGGTTGACATAGATCCTGGAATTAAAATTGATTCAATTGCACCTGATTTTGATTCTTTGGATAACAATGTAATGATAGACGCTGCAATTAATTTAAGAGATCAATCACGCGATAATAAGGATTGGGCAACATCAGATTTTATCCGCGATGTGTTAAGTTCGAACGGTATTGTTGTGGAAGATTCCGAC
>JAZFRV010000259.1:0-13217 GCA_036445875.1 Anaerolineales bacterium | reverse complement strand
ATCAACCCGGATTTTCTGCAGCAAGCTGGAGAAGCTTTAAGCCTGGGAACAATGGTGATCGGTCATGAAATAGATTATTAGATCACTTGGACTATTTTAAAAAAGCCATCCTTTACAAAGAATGGCTTTTTTTGTTATCTGAAAGGGACGAAGTCCGTTAAAAGGACTTCGTCCCTACTAATTAGATTTGGAGGAATATATATCTCCGCCCGGAACCCGAACTTTTTCCAGGAGTTCATCCAGAATATTTTTCTCATTCCTGTTCTGCAGCTGGGCTCCGGGAGCAAGAATCAAGCGGTGACTGAGGATGGGCTCTGCAATAGTCTGGATATCGTCCGGTGTGACATGATCTCGACCCTGGATGGCTGCCATGGCCTGACTGGCCCGGAAAAGACCCAGGCTGCCGCGAGGACTGGATCCCAGATAAACATCCCCATGATTCCGGGTGTATTGTACCAGCTCTACAATATAGCGCTTCACTGGTTGTGCGATGTGAACAGTCCGTATTGCCTCTTGAGCTTTAAGAACATCCTTAACGGAAACAACCGGTTTCAATTCATCAATCGGGTGCTTGAATTGCTGGCCGTCCAGGATAGCTATTTCATCGTTCAGCAGCGGATATCCAAGGCGGATACGCATTAAGAATCGATCCAGCTGGGCTTCAGGGAGCCGGAAAGTGCCCTCATGCTCGATAGGGTTCTGAGTGGCGATGACCATAAATATTTCTGGAAGGGGATGAGTGATTCCATCGACTGTAACAGTCTTTTCTTGCATCGCTTCTAGCAGGGCGGACTGGGTTTTTGGGGTGGCCCGGTTGATTTCATCTGCCAGTACAATTTCTGCCATAACCGGTCCAGGGCGGAACTCAAATTCTCTGCTGGCCTGGTTATAGATTGAAACACCGGTAACATCGCTGGGAAGCATATCGGGTGTGAATTGGATACGGCCAAAAGATGCCTTGAGTGAGCGGGCTAGACTGCGGGCTAGCATAGTTTTCCCTACTCCGGGGATGTCTTCTATCAGCAGGTGTCCCTGGCATAAGAGGCTAATAACTGCCAATTGAATAGTCTCTCTTTTGCCGATTATGACCCGACTGATATTTTCAATGATCTTTTCGGAGAATGTTTTGACATTTTTCATAGTCATCCTTATTATGATTGGGTAAGTTTTGAGCTGATAATCATGGGGACTGAATCCCACAAGAAATAGCGCAAAAATCGGAAAGGATAGCAGCGAACCAGTAACCAGAGATACCACATTCTTGAGCGAAGGCGGAGGTAATTTTGGGCTGTTTCGAGAGGATTGACCGATGCACCACTATCAGAACTATATAAGACAAGGTAATAAGATCTAGTGATCTCCCGCAGCAGATCTGCTGCATAAAGCAGCCATTCTGCTTCTTTGCTTCCTTTCCCATACTGGTTTATAAAATGGATTAGTTTTTTGTTGAATTTGTGTCCGGTATCTCCTGGATTGGGGGTAAGCCCCATCAAGCGAGAATAACGGTAGATTCGCCTGTAAATTCGGGGTAATTGTTTCTCCGGTGAGAGTTGTTTAAGATACAAGTCATCGAGTAGATACACTACAAACCCGATTAGTGGTCCAATTAACACAATAGCGATTGTGATTAGCCACCAGTTAAAAGAGATAGGTGGTTTTTCTGGAACCAGAGGATCAAAGGAAGAGGAATAGCCCTGAGCGAATTTCGGGATAGGTGTTTCTAGTCTATCTATCTCAGGTCTTCCTCCTGTAGGTTCAAAAATAATCCAACCGTAACCAGGGAAATATACCTCAGCCCAGGCATGGGCAAGATCTGCTGTAATAAAATAGGAATCTAAGGGCTCATCATAATATCCGCCGATATAGCCGGTTACTAACCGGGCAGGAAGTCCAGCCGCTCGAGACAGGACCACCATGGCACTCGCATAATAATCACAGTACCCCCGTTTGGCACCGAATAGGAAATAATCAGTGATGTCATGATCCAAGGGTGGCTGGGGAAGATCTAAAGTGTAGGGAAATCTTCGCAGAAATGTTTCGATGGCAATTGCGCGATCATAAGGTGTTGGTTCGGTTGCTGTGATATCCCGGGCCAGAGCAATCACTCGCTCCGGAACAGACTCGGGCAGGCCTAGGTATCGATTGCGGATCCAATCCGGATAATCCTGTTTTGCTTCTTGAAGTTCCACTAAACTTGCAACCGGTTGTAGCGAATCAGCGGTATACTGATTCTTTTTCAGAGATGCGCCAAAAATATCAAAAATATCTTGATCTGTATTATGCACGCGCCAGGCAACCTCAAAAGGCTGATCTGTGCTGAGGGGAATCCCGGCACTGAAAAGTAGTCCGTTTAAATCTTCCACAAACTCAACTTTTTGCCGGACAATCCGGTAATTATCCGGCCAGCTGGAAAGGGTTTTCTCTCCAGGCTGATACTCTTGATCGATGCTGTCCCTGGAAACCCAACCACGCCCCACGTACTGATCATAAGTTAAACTGCGCCAATAATATTTTTGGTCTGCAGGATTCAGATCCTCTGGATCGGGATCACTAAGCTCCTGGACCTGGATGATCATCACAATCTGGTCGCTGAGTTCTTCTCCAGAACCGATCAGGTGCCTGTTGGGGAGACCACCACTCTGTCGACTATCCAGCACATTAACATTCCCGGATTTGGATGGGGGTTCTAATCCCAGTGACCGCACCAGGTCGTCCTCATTGATGTTATCAGACGTGATCCGGTCGATGAATTCCACGATACTGCGGATAGAAAATGAGGGGCTAATGATCGCAAACAGCATCAACCCGAATGCCATGGCAAGAGAGAAAATCAGCACTCTCTCCCTGATAATGCCAGCAAATTTTATCTTTTCTTCTTTCCACTGAGTTTCATCGGCATCATATCTGCCCATAACGACCAAACCGATCATAAAACCCAGCATGGGGACCAGGTTATAGGCAGATTTCCCAGTGTATACCAGACTCAAGCTGGTTAAAGTCAGGATAGGAATTATTCCCAGTATTGGTTTTCGAATCCGAACCGTCGCCCACATCGCCCAGACTGCGATCAACCAGATCAGAATCCCCCAGATAAAAGCTGTGGCAACAGGATCAAAGATTGGTTTTCCCCGGAATAGGCTTTGAATCCAACCCCCCAACCGTGATCCTAGAGTAAATATCCGGGTGCCTAGTTCAGCAATACCAACCGGGATTGTATCTGATCGGGGAATTTCCCCTTCCTGGAAGGTCCACCGCCAGGTTTTTGTACCTAATTCAAGTATTTGGCCAAACAGGGCGGAGATCAGTGTACCAAGCCTGCCGACGCGGATCATTAAGATAGTTCCCCCGCTGATAAAAGCGATCAGACCGGTTTTCCAATTTGATACTTCATAAATGGCCAGGGTCCATCCTAAAAGCAAACCAATTGTTATCATCAACATTAACAGACTGTTTTCTACCCCCTGGATTGAATCCCGCAGCACATTAACCAGCATGACGAATAACAAGTAGACCAGCACAATATTTCTCGCTGTTTTAGTGGTTAAATGCTGTTGTGCAAATCCGCGCATGGCAGCGATCATTTCAATGCTCTCCAGTCTACGGATTGTCGATCTAAAGACCGAACATACTTTCTCATTCGCTCCCCTGGCTGGAGGTCTCGATCCAGAGGTTGGAATTGTGACAGATCCTGGAGGGAGTCGCTAAAGTTATAATGCTTGATGTTCATATTGAGTAAACGATCCTGAATCACATTTGGGTTTTCAGTACCACCAAATGCGGAAGGGTTAAGCAGCAGCACTGTAGGAACGATGCCTTTCCGAATTAACAACCCGAGGTTATTTACCCAGCCGGTATCCATATTTGGAGTGATAACTACCAGGCTGGTCCGCTGTTCCAGGGTTAATCGCAGATGATTAAGCATCTCATGAAGCGGGGGACCGGTTGGCCGGATAACTGCCAAAGACCTGAGGATTTTCCATAGATGGGCATCACCCATATCCGGTGTATGCCAGACCAATTCGTCACCAAGGGTGATGAATCCGACCATCTTATCCTGTTTTAGCCCCTCATTCACCAGTGAGGCAGCCAGAATGACGCTGTATTCCTCAGTGGATTCCTGCCCTTTTCCAGCTTGCACATTGGGGTCCATATCCAGCAGGATCCACCAATTACTGGCAGGTGAAAAATCAAATACACGTACGTATGGTTTATTTAATCGGGCTGTTGTTGGCCAATGCAGCCATCGCAAACTATCTCCCGGTGCGTATTCGCGTACACCTCCAGCTACGATTGTCCTTTCCAGTCCTGTGCTGGTGGATTTGCCCTCACCGGTTCTTCCTCCGGGGGCGATTTCTATTTGAGGTAGTGGAATAACTGGGGGAACTACCATCATGGTTACAGTTTCACTGTAATCAATTCTGACTGTAAAAATACCCAATGGATCGTGAGTTTCCAGGCTGGTTGGACCAAGCGTATAGATACCACGCTGATCGCACACACCCCGTGTAAACCAGTGAGAATACCACTGGCTGCGCACACTTTGAACAATGCTCACGGAATAACCCGGCATCAGCGAGTGGTCTATAACCTTCACCCAGAGCGCCGGTATCCTGCTGTCATTGTCGATGGCTATGCGTTCCTGAATATGGTCACCTACCTGCATCCAACCAAAGCGCATTTCCCTCTCCAGGGACAGTTTGTTTTTAAGACTCCAAGCCCAGATGTAAGAAAACAATGTCAAACCAACAAATGCCGAAGCCAGGATCGCCCATCCCTTAAATGGGAAAAAGAGCTGAACCATGGTCAAAATCAGTGCTATGGCTGGAAAAAGGTAGGAGTTCACCCGAAGTGAGCGTACTGAAGGTTTTATTGCCGACATGGGCATGATTATATCAAATATTGGTTTTGGAGATCTATTGTGCTGATTGGTATTATTAAATGATTTTCAGCTTTTCGAGCATGGTAGACATCAGATTGGTGCCGTGTCTTGAATGAATAGCAAATATATAATCTTTCGTTATCTTGAGCAGCCGATTTGACAGCTCATTTTCAGGCTTTTTTAGGGGAAATTCACATATCCTAATAAATTTGCAAGGTGAATTACACTTGGGCATGATCCCAGGATTGATCTTGCATGTTACAATTTTTTTATGGCGGAAAAGTTCCGAGTATTAATCGTGGATGACCACCAGGAGATTCGCACCGCTCTGCGGGCGAATCTTGAGGCGTTTGAAGTTGATCTAGATCTGGTCGATGTGCCTTCTGGAGAAGAAGCGATCGTAGAGGTAGTAGGTACCGGTATTGATCTGTTAATTGCTGATGTTGGTCTTCCAGGCATAACAGGAATTGAACTTTATAAAAAACTAAAACATACATTTCCTGACATGCAGGTGATATTAATCACGGGTATAGATGATGAAGAAATCCACCAGGCGATAGCGGATGTCGGAGCAGAAGCATTTTTCTTTAAACCATTAAAAATGCCTGAGTTTCTGAATGCAGTCCGAAAAACAATCGGTCTTGACCCGGTGGAAAATGAACCTGAACCGCTGGTCAAACTCACCAAACAAAACCTGGATAAAAAGGTCACAAAGAGAATCGCAGATCTAAGAGGAGAACTTGGCGCGATCTCGATCATGATCATTGAAAAAGCAGGAATAATTTCAGCCGAAACCGGCATTGTTCCAGATACAATTTATGAATCTCATGTGATGCCTTTGCTGCTACGAACTTTCAGTACAACTACAAAAATTTCTGCGTTTTTAGGTAAAGAAAAACCAGATAGTGTCTGGTACTTCTCAGGGGAAAAATATGATCTTTTCTGGTCTCATATTGATGTTGATTATGGAATGATGGTTATCACCAATCCAGTGACTCAGAATAATGATCTTACCTGGGTGTTGACGACTCTGGATCTGGCGATTCAGGAAGTCACTCAAATCATCCAGAATCTTACTGAAAAACCAGCAACAAAGAAGAAAACCGCAACAGCAAAAGCAAGCTCAATAAAAACCAAAACAGCGGATAATTCCAAGAAAAAAACACCTGTGAAAGCTGAAATCCCTAGGAAGCCTGAACAGGGAGAAAATGGATCCAAAAAAACTAAATCGAAACCTGCTGTAAATAAGAGTAAACCAGCTGCCAAAGATGCGCCTGATACCGATCAAACTGAAGAAAGCGAAGTGCATGAATTCTGGAAGGCTGCAACGCTGGAAGCAGAGTTTCAGCAAACGGAAAGTGCTGATTCTTTGTCATTTGAACAGGCTCAAAAACTTGGTTTTGTTCCCGGGGGGGATAAAAACAACTCCTGAAAAATTTTCAAGTGGGGGCAATCCAGTTTCCATTGTCAGTGAAAACATCCTATGATACAATGCCTTGGCTGACATTGGGGAGTGGTGCAATTGGCAGCACAGAGGCCTTTGGAGCCTTTGATCTTGGTTCGAGTCCAGGCTCCCCAGCTTCTCTGCCTGAGAATTATGAAATCTGAGATTGAACAAGACCCTCCTGAATATATTAATGAGATAATAACCTTCAAGCGAGCTTGGGCTTAAGATACGCGGCCGCTCGCTTATTTGTTATCCTTCAACCGGGAATTCGGAAATTATAATGATAAAAAGGAATGTCTATGGCAACTGATGTGATTATTCTGGCAGCCGGGAAAGGGACTCGAATGCGTTCGACTCTTCCTAAACCCTTGCAGCCCATAATGGGAAAACCGATCATACATTATGCTCTGGAATCAGCTGCTCCCCTTGTAAAAGATCAACCAGTAATTGTCCTTGGGCATGGCGCTGAACAGATTCGCCAGACCCTGGGTGATACTCCCTGCTATGTGGAGCAAATTGATTTACTCGGCACGGGTCATGCTGTCCGCCAGGCGGAATCGCTCTTGAGAGGCAAATCAGATCTGGTGCTGGTCACTTACGTGGATATGCCCTTAGTCCGGATTCAAACCCTGCAGCAGTTGATTGATACCCAGAAGATGCATTCAGGACCAATGACCATCTTAACGGTGCATGAAGAAACCCCCCGAGGATTCGGTAGAGTCATCCGAAATTCTGAAGGGCAAATCCAGGCTGTTGTTGAGGAAGCAGATGCTACCCCGGAACAGCTTGAGATCACTGAATTAAACGCTGGAATGTACTGTTTTAAATCTGAATGGTTATGGGAAAATCTCAAAAACCTTGACCTTTCTCCCAAAGGAGAATATTACCTCACCGATCTGGTATCTCTGGCAACACAACAAGGATTGTCTGTGGATGTCGTCTTGGCAGAGGATAAAGAAGAACTCATTGGAATTAACACCCGAGTACATCTGGCAGAGGCTGGGAAAATTCTTCGTAAAAGAATTAATACAGAACTGATGCTATCTGGAGTCAGTCTGGTTGATCCGGATTCAGTTTATATTGAATCGGATGTAAAGATTGGTCAGGATACATTGATAATGCCCAATACTTATCTCCAAGGCAAAACGTCAATTGGAAACAACTGCATCATTGGTCCTGATACCAGGATATTTAGCAGTCAGATTGGCGATTTCTGTGAGATTGAGTTTTCAGTCATTGAGCAGTCTAAGGTTGAAAACGAAGTGGATATTGGACCTTTCAGCCACCTACGAAAAGGTACCCATATCGGTTCGAGGGTTCATATTGGTAATTTTGGAGAAATCAAGGATTCTTACCTCGGTGATGGGACCAAAGTTGGTCATTTTTCCTATCTTGGAAACGCCCAAATTGGCAGGGATGTAAACATTGGTGCGGGTACGATTACCTGTAATTATGATGGGGAAAAGAAACATCAAACCATTATTAAGGATGGTGTATTTGTTGGCAGTGATTCAATGCTTGTGGCTCCCCTGGAATTGGGAGAAAACTCATCGACTGGCGCTGGCTCAGTTGTCACCAAGGATGTACCGCCTGATACAGTTGTTGTTGGAATTCCTGCCAGGTCCATAGCGAGAAAGAAGAAGAAATAAACATATGATTCCAGTTGTTCTATTCCTGTTGATCGTTGTGCTGGTTCTGGTTGTATATTTATCTGCTGTCCGATCTGTTTTCAGTAAAATCCACATCAGCCGACAGCTTCAAAAATTTGGTGAAAACAACAAACAGACTGAGCGGTTTCATTCTCTGTTGGATGATTATTCCCGGGTTGATACTGGGTTAAAAATTTTTCAGATGATAGCTCGATTCTTTTCAGCTGGGTTATTATTTTGGCTTCTCAGCCAGGGTAAAAGTATGGAATGGGATTGGTGGGTTTACTGCTCACTTTTCGGAGGAGCATTATTATTGGCCGTCATGGAATGGGCTGCATCAATGAGTATTGTAAAGGATCCGGAAGGTTGGGCTCTCAAATTGGGCGCAGGGCTCTTGATTATCAACCAGATCGTATCTCCACTGGTCAACTTTTTATATCTATTTACAAAAGATTTGGAGGAGGCCCAAAAGAAGTTAGACCAGGTCAGCGAGGAAGAACTCAAAAGCCTGGTTGATGAAGGCCGCAAAGATGGCATTCTAGAAAAAGAGGAAAGTAAAATGATCCATTCGGTTTTCCGATTGGATGATACATTGGCCCGTGAAATAATGGTTCCCCGGATCGATATCCTGGCTATTGAAGCCAAGCTTTCATTTTCTGATGCGGTGAAGCAATTCGTTGAATCAGGATTTTCAAGGATTCCTGTTTACCAGGATAAAGTGGATGATATTCTTGGATTACTTTATGCCAGGGATTTGCTGGAAGTCGCTAGTAATGGAGGATTCCAGGGCAGTATCACAGAATTAACCCGCAGCGCTTATTTTGTTCCTGAATCCAAAGTGATCAATGAGCTCCTGGCTGATATGCAGATAAAACGGATCCACTTAGCCATTGTGGTAGATGAATACGGAGGAGTAGCTGGCATAGTTACTCTGGAAGACATCATCGAAGAAATCTTCGGGGAAATTCAGGATGAATATGATTCAGAAGAAACTATTTACCGGGTGATTGGACCTGATGAATATGTATTTCTGGGCAGAATTGATGTTGATGATTTGAACCTGATCCTTGGCAGCTCTCTTTCTAATCAGGAGGCTGATACTTTGGGTGGTTTGGTATATTACCGACTTGGTCATGTACCCCAAAAGGGAGAAGTTGTAGAGTTTGAAAACTTAGTGTTCACGGTAGAAGAAGTGGATGAACACCGGATCAACAAAGTCAGAATAAAAAAAATAGCCAACCAGTCGGTTGGTGAGGAGAACCAATAACATGGCCTTAAGTGATGAAAAACGACAAGAATTGATCCAAAAGGCAAACCAGGTCCGTTCCCGGGCTTACGCCCCCTATTCGAATTATCAGGTCGGGGCGGCTCTCTCAACAAAGAAGGGTCAAATCTTCACAGGCGTGAATGTTGAAAATGCAGCCTATCCAGATTCAATCTGCGCGGAGAGATCTGCAGTGTTTAGTGCCGTCAGTGCGGGAGAACGCGATTTTGAAGCAATTGCTGTAGCAACCAGAAATGGAGGTACTCCCTGTGGTTCCTGCAGGCAGGTGTTATCGGAATTTGGTTTGGATATTGTAGTGCTGCTGACAGACGAGAACGAAAACTTACTTCAAGAAAAAACTGTTCGTGAGCTTCTTCCTGGCGCATTTCTTCCCCAGGATCTGACTGAATAAGCAGTTACCATTCAGGACTGGGTGTTGAGATCATCAGTAGATTCTCTATTACCCAGCCGTCTTGTTCTTCTCCATCTTCATTCATAAACCGAATATTTAACCAATTCCTCCCTTGCTCATCGTAGGAAGGGGAGGGATTCAGGATTTCAATGACCGTACCATTCACCAGGGAGGTCAGAATTTGGCTTTCTAAACTTGGATCGCTGCGGACAAATGCCCCGGCATATGCCTCGGAGACGGCGATTTCTGCATAAAATGGAGTCGGCTTTGGAGTGATCGTATGGGTAGCGGTTGGTAAAGGTGTGGAGGTTGTCGTGGGTACAGTTGGAGAGGGGGTAAAGGTAGGCGGTATGGGAGTTAATGTCGGCGTGGAGGTTGGAGGTACAGGTGTTGGTGGTTGAGTTATAGTGGGCTCTAAAGTTGGCATGGCAATCTTTCCCCCTACGATTGCTCCCGCGCTGCTTAGACCAATTACCAGCACAATTGTCAGGATGGCAACTACACTCCCTAGTGTATACCCAATAAAACTAAGAGGTTTGATACCCAAAAGCATAAATACGATTGTCCCGGTGATTGCTAAAACTGCCAGGTGGATGCCAAATACTACTAATCCATCTGGCCAGAGGTGAGGTTGTCCGCTTCCGAAACCAAACCCGGCAATTGCCAGGGGTACATATAATTCATATGCCAGGGCAACGCTGGCTATCACCGGGATTTGTCCCTGCCGCTTAATGCTGTATATGGAGTAGATAGTTCCAACAATTAGCAAGACCAGGTGGGTCCAGGAAATTCTGGCATTATATATTAGAAACTGAATTCCAGGTGTTTTTAGCACAAAGGTTGCGTAGCCACCCAAAATTCCCACTAAAAAAACAAATCCGCTGGCGACAATTGATCCGGCGAACCGCTGACTAAAAAATTTTAATGATCCTGTTGCAGTACCAAGTGAGATTCCTATAAAAGGAGTTAGCGGTGGTGCAGCAAGTGCCCCAAGGACAAGCAAGGCAGGTGAATCTGCTAATATGCTGGCAGTAATGATTGCCGCTGCTAGTAGGGAGAATAGATAAAAGTCAAAGGAGGGAATAGTGCTGTGAGCCAGGTTCTCGATATCTTCAGCTATTGATACCAAATCCTCAGGAACAAGGCCTCGATCTGCCCGCCGGCGGCGGGATGGTGATAAATCTTCTGGATCATCCGGGAATTGATCGGTTTTTGGAAGAGACATAATATCTCCAGGGTCTGGTTATTTTCTGAGGTTAGCTGCTATACGAGTAGGATGAATTAATAATGACAGGGCGGAGATGATATCGGGTGACAAGAGATCTGCCTGAAGTAATGATTCCAAAGCAGTACCTGAATCTGATAAAATACAAATTCCAATCCTAGCTTCTTTTAGCATCGGGGAATCATTTTCTCCCTGTCCAATTACAGCTGATTGATCAGGTCTGAGTCTTTTCAGGAATGCAGCTTTTTGTTGTGCTTCTTTCCCTGCTTTCACATGGGTTGCGGTCATCCCTAATTGTGGTCAAATTCCGCTTGTTTTCCGTGGGTATCTGCCGTAAGCAGATGAATATTTGTTCTTTCACTCAATTCCATCAGCAGGGAAGAAACCCCCGGGAGAAGGGTTCCATCAAGGGCAAGAGTGCAATTGACATCAAATATAATTTATTCAATTTTTATTTCTTCTCGACCGGGAATCTCGAATCTAATCATGATTCTAAATTATACTAGATAGAGTCCTCACCCGGAAAAAGTAGTAAAATAAAATCTGGTCATATTGCGAAGGAAAAAGGGATTGGCAATGAAGAAACGTTTTTACTGGTTGATATTGATCTTTCTTATCCTGGCAGGTTGTAGTTCAGGCCAGGATACTGAGGTGCCAAACGGTGAATTGATTGCTATCGAGACATCTCCTCCAACCGCAGCACCGATTGATACATCAACCCCTTTATCACCGGTCGGTGTATTCTTGACTCCACCTGGTTCTGATCTGAATTTGGTAGAAGAGCTGAATCCCCTGGTAGGGGAATATATCAAAGCAGAGGGGTTTCGGTACCAGGTGCTGGAAACTATGTCAGTGGGAGATTTTCAAAGGGATGATTTCCGCTTGGTAATTGTCCTGTCTCCTTATCCAGATCTGGAAGCCCTTGTACTGGGTGCTCCCGGAACAAAATTCCTGGCTGTTGGATTTAATGATGTCGATCCTCTAGAGAATTTAAGTGTGCTGCGTTTTGGTGGCGGAGATTATGATGTTCAGGGGTTCATCGCTGGTTATATCGCTGCTATGATCACCACGGACTGGCGAGTAGCAGTTTTAAGTGTCCAGGAAAGTGATGATACTCTTGCTGCCAGGGAGGGTTTCCGGGTGGGGGTGAAATATTTCTGTGGTCTCTGTAATCCAAAATATGCTCCGGCAGGGATAAATTACATTTATCCTAAGTATATTGATCTGCCGGTTGGAGCAACAGATCTAGAAATTGAAGCCAATGTAAATTTGTTAATTGATCGGGCGGTCAACACTTTTTATATCGTCCCGGGCGCTGGGCATGAAATAATCTACCGTTTGCTAATCAATAATGATAAGTTAATTATTGGACCTGGGTCCGATTATAATGAAGAATACCGGGATAATTGGGTTACTTCGCTTGAATATGATCAGGTGGCGGCATTTAATGAAATTTGGCCGATGTTTTTATTAACTGAGACAGGGATTGAGCATATTCCCCCATTGTTATTCACACATGTTAACGGCGAACTGCTCAGTCCGGGAAAATTGAATTTAGCTGAAGGGATCCTGGAAGAAGTATTAATTGGATATATTAAGACAACATTTGAATAGAAGCTCTATATTAATCGATCACTCGTAATATCTAACCCGGGATTTACTTTAATAATCCCCTATAGTTTTTCTTTCGCCAGTTCATCAAACCCCAGGCTTTTCAGCACCACATACAAGGAGCGTTCCCTGGAAGAAGTGAAAACCTTCTTCACACGGTTGAGTGCTGCTTTCTTCTCTTTACTGTCCTTCACGAAAAACTTTGGATTTGCCTTTTTGTCAATATAATCAGCAGCCTGGGCAACATTATCTTCCGCTTCTTCCAGGGCTTCCAAAGTAAATTCCTTTAGATATTTTAGATAGAGTTGTCGGTTCATAGGCTTCCTTTAGATATTAAATAAATCTTTCAATTCAGGCAACAGAATAGGTAGAACAATTACACCCGAGAGAGTGAGAATTCCCACAGATATAACCAGGTTAACTAATATTGAAGGAGAAGTACTTATCTGGGTTTGAAGCAATATACTTAATCCCCCTCCAATAACGCAGGCAGCTCCGGCGCGAAGCAGGGTTTTTTTCAACCGGGGGTGAAAAGGCATTCTCCGGTAAAGCAAGAAAAACAGCAGAAGCGCTTCCCCGGTATAAGCAAGTGAATTGGCCAGGCCAATACCCGGCGCTCCCAAACTTTTGGAAAGGGGGATGGCCATAAGGGTAAAGGCTGCCAGGGTAAGCCCGGATGCAATCAGAGGCGTTTTTGCATTTTGCTGGGCGTAAAACGAACGAGTTGCTA
>JAZFRV010000258.1:0-5376 GCA_036445875.1 Anaerolineales bacterium | reverse complement strand
GCTAATCGTTTCAGCATTAGTGATGCCAGTATTAAATAGATCCGCTTCATCGTATAACTTGTCGACGGGAGAATTTGAATCTTCGAAGACTCCATAGCTCAGCCCGGCTGTATGGCGCAGTAAATCCTGGACTGTTATAGGACGAGTTGGTGTGTCCCAATCCCCATCTTCTTTCCAGACCTTCACATCCTTAAAGGCAGGTATATACTGGCTAATTGGGTCTGTCAGATTAAATAGAGCTTCTTCATATAACATCATCAATGCTGCAGAGGTAATTGGTTTGGTCATGGAGTAAATTCGGAAAATCGAATCATATGAAATCGGTATTTTGGTCTCAAGATTTTGATATCCAAATTTTTCCTGATAGAAGATATTTCCCTTGCGAGCCAGGCAGGTAACAATTCCTGCAAGTTTTTCACTCTCCACATACCGGTTCATGAGATCATTAACACGGTTTAATCGGGATGTCGAAAAACCTGCGTCTTCAGGTCTGATCATTTCCATTTGATACCACAAAACAACGGAAGTATTACTTCCGAGTATTGAAATATCTTTTGAAGATTATCCTTTTTCAAAATCATGATAATTTGATATTCCCTTTATTTAGTGCTATCTCAAGAAGATGCTTTAGATTAAGTGCCAAGAACCAGGGCTCCATCCACTCGGAGAGTAGCTCCTGAAACAAAGCTGGAATCATCTGACGCTAGGAAAAGTGTTGCTGAAGCAACTTCTTCTGGAGTTCCAAAACGACCCAGTGGTTGGTGTTTCTTTAATTCAGTCAGATATTTTTCAGGCATAGATTCTAGAATATCGGTCTGGATTGAGCCAGGCGCGATCGCATTTACTCTGACATTAAATCTACCGAATTCTCGAGCCCATACTTTGGTCATGCCCACTATACCGGCTTTGGTAGCCACGTAGCTTGTTTGCCCAAAATTTCCATCAAGACCTACCACAGACGAGGCATTAATAATTGATCCGCTCCCCTGGTTGATCATAAAAGGAGCAACTGCCTGAGTGCAATTAAAGGTGCCTTTTAGATTAACAGAGACGACAAGATCAAAATCCTCTTCAGCCATCTGTTTCACAAGCTCTCCATCTTTTACCTTCACCAACAGCCCATCCCGGGTAATGCCGGCATTATTGACTAGAATATCAATATTTCCTGTCTTGGCGACAACTTCCTCAACCCATTCTTGGACTGCCTGCCGATCAGACACATCAACTCGCGAGTATGTACAGCCTAGTTCCTCGGCAGCTTGTTTGCCAACTTCTTCATTGCGGCCGCAGACAAAGACATCAGCTCCTTGTTCTACAAATAATTTTGCTGTAGCTTTTCCAATCCCAAGAGTACCGCCGGTTACTAACGCAGTTTTACCTTTTAATCTCATAATATACTTTCTCCTTCTAATACTCTTACGCTTTAAAGCAGTTGCTGATCAGTTAAACAGGGCTGATTTTATAATTCGGATTCTTGTTAAGAATCCTAAAAATCCTTCCTCTCCCAATCTGTTCATGGCTACCAGGAAATCAGGTATTTATCTTCCCTGGCTCCATAAACCCGATAATAGAATCAATTAATATGAACCAACTTCCTTGGCTAACTGCATAAACCAATCTATCTTCTCCGGGGGAGCAATGGTTGGAACCTCACATCCAGGTGCCAGCAGGTAACCACTGTCATTACTTGCTTTTTTAATACAATCCGCGATTGAATCTTTCATATCCTGCCGATTTTCGCTGAGGAATGTTTCCGTTGGCACATTGCCAATCAGCACGGCTTTGCCGCGGGCGGCTTCAGCAGCTTTTGCCAGATCGGTTCCCGAATCAACACTTATATTGCTCACGCCCGTGTTAACCATATCACCAAGGATAGGGTTGGCGTTGCCACAAATGTGAAGGCCCACACCCACTTTTTGTTCCTTGAAGTGATTGACTATTTTTTTGTGGTAAGGATAGACCAAATCCCGATACATTTTAGGTGAGATCATGTCACACGAGGCAGGAGCTTCTGAATATCCGACCCCCACACCAATTTCACTTAATGCTTCTGTAAACCTAATTGTCACCTGTGATGTAAATTCCATCACTTCGTGGATAAAATCTGGGTCTTGTGCTGAATCCCTGAGAATATTCATCGCACCCCTAAGTCCGACAGCTATAGTCCATGGTCCTGCTATCACTCCTGAAACCGGGGCGTCTGTCACCTGTTTTTTAGTTTCAGCACAAGCTTCTAAATAGGCAGGCATCCGGCCAGCTTTTTTGGGATCAGGAACTATCAGGCTGCTCAAATTCCCTTTTTCTTTGAGGACTTCCTTGGTAACCACCGTCATGCTGTCATCTGGGTATCTGAGCTCATTCCCGAGAGCCTCGAGTTCAAGATTTAGATCCCACATCATAATCATGATATCTGGTCGGTAGCGTTCGTAGGCTGCAACTTGTGCTTTGGCAAATATCTTGGGATCAAGTAAAAAATCCTTCACAGAAGCGCCAATTAGCTGGGTATTGCAGGCTCCGCTGAAAATATATGCGGGAATTCTATCAAGCTCAGGATCTTTATCTGAGAATGTCTTCTTAAAAGCAGCTGACACTCGTTGGTTTCCAGTATAAGTTGTCATATATTTCTCCGAATAATGTTCTTATTAGTTAGCCAGGACGGAGTTTCTGAGTACCTCCGGGATGCTTTCCTTTACAACTCGCCTGCTTCCTCCCAAATTTTCATTTGTTCCTGATATGAGGGAGGAAAGGTCCCTTCAAAATCAAAGAAACTTGTTATTGGATATCGCACACCAGCTTTATGGGTCATAAGCAGTCCTTCCATAAGGGAGTCCACTTTAGACGGAGGCAAAAGGAAAGCCATTTCATAATCCTGGGTCATGCCGAAAATCCTATCTCCGTTTCCAGGAACAAGATAGCGACATTCATCGTTTTTGATAGCCGTTATAATCCCCGCACAACCCAATCTTCCCATGGCTGAAGAATGCACAGCGCCGCCTTCTTTATAGAGTGCTCCTTGAATGAGGCGCATGATCTGAGCGGGATTTCCATAAATCATGATTAGATCTGGTTCGAAGGATGCCCGATCCAGCGTACCTATTAAAATGTGGCTGTAGGTCCCAAAATCATATCTGTCCACAAGATCTTCTTGTTTTTTACCTGCCTCCAAAGATGAAGTAAACATCCCGGCTGCTAAATTTCCCTCATTAAAGAAATCTATATCCTTAAAGAAACCAAATGGAGCAGCACCCAGGGAACATACCATATCCTCTTTGCCCATTGCAACTGTCCAACCATATTTTCTTGCCATTCCAATTCCCTGGCAAATAGCAATCTTCTTCCCCATATTTTCAAATGGCCGTTTAGTTCTTTCTGGAATTTCTTTTTCGGACTTCAACATTTTTATTGCCAAAGGAAAGGTAAGAGGGCGAATAAAATTATTTAAGGCCTGGTTTAATTCTTTTAGATCGGTCATAACTGTCTCCTTAGGAAAATTCCCTATGCAGGTTGCATGGCCCGTTTTTCTTTAGACCATCGCAATAAGCTGTTCAATATTGTCAGTAATTCCACACTTGATAAAAAAATAATAATAATTGCTCAAGAAGTATAGGCCCATCTGTATATTATTTCCTATGCAGGACTGCTCAATTTTTGAGGACCAGCAGTCCTGCAGGGAATTACTCGTGGTTATTAATTCAAAATCCTTGAGCAGGAAGCAGAAACACACTTCCTGCTCACTAATCACAAAGCAGGATCAATCACAATCTGCTGGTTTTGTGATGTGGTTCCAATCGGCGAAGAACATGCCGATTCCTGGGAAGTTCTCAACACATACCTTCGATGCGCGGATCATTCCTGAGTAATAAGGAATGATTGTGCCGCCTTCAAGGTGAAGCATGGTCTGAGCTTCCTGATAGTACTCTTTCCGGGTATCAAAATCCATTTCAGCCCGGGCTGCATCAAGCAGGGCATCAAACTCAGGAACGTTCCAGTAGGATTCATTCCATGACCCACCGCCACGATAGATCTCATTCAAGAACTGATCCGTCGTTCTTTCATTCCAGCAGGTCATCACAAACGGTTCTATCATCCACGCTTCTGCCCAGAATCCATCGGAAGAAATGTTTTTGATATTGACTGTGATGCCAGCAACAGCAGCTTGCTGTTGGAATATCTCTGTCAATGCGGTCCAGTCTGAACAAACATCAGCGGTGTACAGATCGATCTCAAATCCATCTGCGTAACCAGCTGCCGCCAGGCTGGCAGCAGCAGCTTCGTAATCTTGCTCATAGAGGCATTCCGGGATCAAGTAGGGATCTCCGGGCGAGATACCCTGGTCACATGAGACCGATCCAATGCCGGCGAGGGCTAGATCAAGCATTTCCTGTCGGTTCACAACATAGTGCATGGCCTGGCGAAGATCCAGATTATCAAAAGGTGCCATATCGGTGCGCATCACAAAACCTGACCAGTTGCCTGTGGGAATGATGTCGATCACAAAATCTTCAGCGTCGTCGAACAACTGAATATGATCGAAAATCAGGTCAACACTGAAGTCGAGCTGACCAGCACGAGTTGCTTGAATGGCTGCTTCGGTATCGGCGATCGTGAATACCTCGATTGCCGCGACGCCAGGAGGGCCGTCCCAGTAATCATCATTGGCAACCAGGACTGTAATCCCTTCCACGTCCAGTGTATCCAGCTTGAAGGGACCAGAGCCCATACCGGATTCCATAACATCCGGGAAGCTGTCTACCTTGAATACTCTGGCTCGGTAGTCCATTACAATCAGGGGGAAGTCCACCACTGGCTGGGTGAGATTAAATACTACGGTGAAATCATCCGGTGTGTCAACACTCTCGACAACACCAAATGAGCCAGCGATTACTGAGGCTTCTGCGTTCACCCAGTGATCAACCGAATAGGCCACATCGGCTGAGGTTAACTGGGAGCCATCATGGAAAAAGACGTCATCCCGCAAGTCAAATGTCCAAGCTGTTCCGGTATCATTGCTTGACCAGGATTTCGCCAGGGATGGTGTTGGTATCATCTCATCGTCTGCCGGGGCAGTCAGCCGGTCGAAGAGCAGCGAGATGGGCGGCCAGAAGCGGTTCGGATCCACAGGGTTCAGGTTCTCGAGTCCACCATAGGCCAGACCGGTATTGTAACGAAGCACACCACGGGTTTCTGCCGGGGGTTCTTCTACCACTTCCTCTACTACTTCTTCTACCACTTCTTCGACTTCTGGTTCTTCAACAACAGGGACTTCCGGTTCTTGACCACCGCAAGCTCCCAAGATCATTGCTGCAACAACCAGAATGGCTGTTAACATAAAGAGTTTCTTCTTAAACATTTGTTTTCCTCCTAGATAATTGTCAA
>JAZFRV010000257.1:0-2371 GCA_036445875.1 Anaerolineales bacterium | reverse complement strand
ATTTCCCCATTAACAATGATGCTGAGAGTCTCTGCAAATAAGCTCATGGCTTCAGTGGATCCAATTTCTGCAGCTAAAAGGGCTGCTTGAGCAAATATAAAATCTCCCGTTAGTACAGTTGCAGCAGGTGTCCAATGTGAATTTATGGTAGGGTTCCCCCGTCGAAGCAGAGCACCGTCAATTAAATCATCATGAACGAGCGTTGCTGTGTGCAGTAATTCTATTGAAGCGCTGAGCGATATTAATTTCTGATCCTCTGCGCCCAACATAGAACCCATCAATAAGGTAATGATGGGGCGAATCCGTTTACCACCTGATTGCATTAAATGTTTCAACGCTGCAGTCAACCCCGGGTGATGTCCAGAAGACCTAGAGATCATTTTCTGATCCACGAGTATTAACTTATCTTCAACCGAACTAGCAAATTCAAAATCAACCAATATTTTACTCCCACTGAAACAGACAGGCGGCATTCGCTGTGGTCTGATCTGCAATACTATTTTGCGGATGATCTGTTATTTCACTTATTTTATCAACAATATAACAAACGTGGGTAGGTTCGTTCCGTTTTCCCCGAAATGGATGGGGAGTAATATACGGCCCATCCGTTTCAACCAATAATTTCGTTAATGGGGCTTTTTTAACCACTTCCCTCAGGGTCTCAGCTTTTTTGAAAGTGACCGCACCGGTAATCCCGATAAAGAAATCTAAATCCAGGGCCTGTCTGCTTTCCTCCACATTCCCCGAAAACGAATGGATCACGCCTGGTCTACCTGATAATTCTTGCGGAAGGGATCTTCCAGAATCCATCCAACCTTCTAAAACCTTGATTAAATCCTCTATGCAAGACCGGTCCTGATCGGTTTTATTCCTGACATGAAGGATAACTGGTAGTTTATTATTGAGTGCAATTTGCAGCTGTTCCTTTAATAACTCAATTTGGGTATTTTTGGGCGCCTTGTCCCGATAGTAATCCAATCCAATTTCACCAATCGCAACTACTTTGGGATGAGAAGCCAAAGAATTTAATTCTTCAAAAGATTTAGAGTTCCAGGTCGCAGCGCTATTGGGGTGCACTCCCACGGCCACGTATAGAAACTCATGGTTATCTGCCAGGTCCAGGATTCCCCTGCTAGATTCCAAATCAAGGGCTGGAACCAGAATGCGCCTTATGCCGTTCGCTCTTGCCCTGTCCAGCACGGCCGCTAAATCGTCCTGATAGGTTTTAAGATTCAAATGACAATGTGTATCAGTCAGGTTCACATGTCCTCATCATCAATGCCAGCTATCTTTAAACCATCCTCCAGAATAGCATCAACCCGATCCAGGTACGTGGTCTCGCAGTAAACCCGGATGATTGGCTCAGTTCCGGAAAATCGGATCAACATCCATCCACCATCTTCCAACTAAAATTTGTAGCCATCAATGGTTACCAAACCTGAAACCTTTAACCCGCCAACAGTTTCAGGATCAGCAGTTTTAATACGATTAATTTTATCGGCTCGATCCCCCATAAAGGGTGTATCAATCCGGCCATAATAATGAGCGCCGACTTTATCAAATAAAACCTCCAATAATTCAGAAGGTTTCATATCCATCTTTACCATAAAATCAAGGAAATAAAGTCCAGCTAAAATTCCATCGCGCTCAGGTACATTTCCTTTAAAAGCATATCCACCTGATTCTTCCCCACCAATCATCGCATCAGTCTCAATCATTTTTGGGGCAACATATTTAAACCCAACCCCGGTATGATGAACTGGAACATCATAGATCTCTCCTAATTTGTCCAGCATTGTAGTTGTGGAGAGTGTTTTAACAATCGGTCCACGCATCCCGCGAACCTCCAGAAGATAATACGCCATTAAGGCATAAACACGGAGTTGATCAACAAATTGTCCCTTCTCATCTCCTATACCCAGCCGATCAGCATCTCCATCATTAATAATCAAGACATCAGCTTTATGATCGAGAGTAGCATCTAAACCAACATCCACATTGGGTGGGATCGGTTCGGGTCGGCTCATTTCTGGGAAGTTTGGATTACGGTCTTGATGGATCTCAAAGACCTTGGTTGCACCACCACCAATTAACATGGGAAACCAGCCTGCTCCATTGCCCCACATCGGGTCAACAAGAACCCTCAACCCGGCATCTTTTATCGGCTGCAGGTCGATCAGAGTTTGAATATGTTTTATGTAAGCAGGAGCTGCATCAAACATTACCAGACTGCCAGCATCGATGGCGTCATTAATAGGGACACGTTTTACCTGATCTTCAGTGTCGGGAATGTTCTTTTCAATCCTTAACAGACCATCCGGATCAATCGCACCACCGTTTTCATCCCTCACCTTAAACCCGTTATCGGTAT
>JAZFRV010000256.1:0-4965 GCA_036445875.1 Anaerolineales bacterium | reverse complement strand
CATGCCGCAGCGGAACCCGTTGCCATAAATGATATCCAGAAAGATGTGGTCCAGAATATCCTCGATAACCATGATCGAGGCAGGCTATTGACCGCAGCAGCAACTCAGTTAATTCTGGATGCCTACGGAATTCCCTCCGCAAATATGTACCTGGCAGAAAATGAGCAGGATGCAGTTTCCCAGGCTGTGAAAATGGGTCTGCCAGTTGTGCTAAAAGTAGCTTCTCCAGATATCAGTCATAAGACCGATGTCGGGGGAGTGCTCTTGAATTTGGCGGATGAAAAATCCGTTCGAGGGGGATTCAAAGCCATTCTGGAACAGGCAAAAAATGCCCAGCCTGAGGCAGATATCACGGGAGTATATGTCCAGGAAATGATGCCTCTGGGACAGGAAGTAATCGTAGGCGCTGTACAGGATCCCCAGTTTGGCCCTGTGATGATGTTCGGCTCTGGGGGGACCGAGGTAGAAGGATTACGGGATTTAGCTTTTGGTTTAGCACCCCTGACAGATCTTGAAATTGATGCCATGCTTAATGAGACCTGGGCAGGAAAAAAATTACTGGGCTTTAGAAATCTACTGCCAGCCGATATCAAGGCAGTCCGGGATGTCCTCGGACGTTTAGGCCAATTGGCAAATGACTTTCCGCAATTCTCTGAAATCGAAATCAATCCCTTGCGGGTATTTCCTGATGGTAAAGGCGCAGCAGCCCTGGATGTTCGAATCCGCATAGAGTGAACCGGAAAACCTCACCCTGGTAAACAGCGAGGAGGACGACAGCCGTCCCTTTGTATCCGAGGATGGACTGCAGCTCTGGATTACACGCACCTACCAAGGAAGCCCTGCGGTATTTGTATCCCATAAGGAAAACGGTGTTTTGGGGGGAATCGGTCCTGATAGTTTCCCAATTTGCTGGGGAGCCTACTCTGGATAAGGAAGGAAACCTATACTTTGTACACCACTTCTATTGGGAAGGAGTGATGCTGGACGCAGATATTTACATGGCGAAGAAAAAATATAAAGACCGGAACCTGTAAAAGGATCCGGTTCTTTTTCTTAATACCTTGCTAAGTTTTACTTGTGATTTTCCCTTAAATACGATTTTAAATACTCTCCTGTATAGGATTCCGGTGTTTCACAGATTACATTTGGCAAACCCGCCGCAATCACCTCTCCCCCTGCGTCTCCCCCTTCCGGTCCAAGATCGATGATATAATCCGCGACTTTAATGATATCCAGATTGTGTTCAATGATTAACACTGTGTTTCCCTCGTCAACCAGGCGTTGAAGCACTTCGATCAGCTTATGGACGTCCGCAGCATGCAGGCCTACGGAGGGCTCATCCAGCACATATAGGGTTGACCCGGTTGACCGTTTGGATAGCTCCCGGGACAGTTTTATCCGCTGGGCTTCTCCTCCTGACAATGTGGGAGAGGCCTGTCCAATCCGGATATATCCCAAACCAACGTCTCGTAAGGTTTTTAATCTGCTCATCATAGCGGGGAAGGCTTCAAACACATCCATGGCTGTATCAATGGTCATATCCAGCACATCTGCGATGTTATATTCCCCTCGATATCTGACCTGAAGTGTTTCCCGGTTGTAGCGTTTGCGATGGCAAACGTTACACGGCACGTACACATCGGGCAAAAATTGCATTTCAATTTCCAACTGGCCATGACCACGGCAGGCTTCACAGCGACCTCCTTTAACGTTAAAGGAGAACCTGCCTTTATCGTATCCACGGATCTTGCTTTCCTGAAGATCCGCAAAGAGGTCTCGAATATGATCAAATAATTTTGTATATGTTCCCGGATTAGAACGAGGTGAGCGACCTATGGGAGATTGATCAATATTGATAATTTTATCGATATATTCAGTGCCCTTGATTTTGTCATGATCGCCAGGTTTGGTTTTTGCCCGGTTTAACTCTCGCGCCAGGGCTTTATAAAGAATTTCAATCATCAGGGTGGATTTTCCAGAACCGGAAACTCCCGTGATGCAAACCAGCTTCCCCAGTGGTATGGAAACATCGATGTCTTTCAGATTATGTTCCCTGGCTCCCAATATATGAAGGGATTTACCATTTCCTTCCCGGCGATGTTCAGGAACAGGTACCTGAAGGCGACCTGATAGATAGGCCCCAGTTAATGATTCCGGGTGTTTGAGGATTTCATCAATCGTTCCGGCGACCACAACTTCGCCCCCGTGTTCGCCAGCGCCGGGTCCTAAGTCCAGGATCCAATCGGCTGTTTCAATAGTCTCAGCATCATGCTCAACAACCATCACGGTATTACCCAGATCGCGTAAACCTTCCAGGGTTCGAAGTAATCTGCCATTATCCCTGGGGTGTAACCCGATTGAGGGTTCATCCAGGACATATAACACACCCATTAAGTGCGATCCTATCTGCGTTGCCAATCGGATGCGCTGGGCTTCTCCACTAGAGAGTGTTCCAGCTGAACGGCTCAGGGTCAGATAATCCAGGCCAACATCCACCAGGAATCCTAATCGTTCCGTTAACTCACGTAGAACACGATCAGCAATGATTTGTTGGCGTGGGTTTAATGGGGATTCATTACCATTAAGCCGGTTCACCCAATCCAGTGCTCTCTTGATTGGCCAGCTGGAGATATTCACAATATTATATTCATCAATGGTAACTGCTAGCGCCTCGGGACGAAGACGCGCCCCCTCACATGACGGACAGGGATGGTCGTTCATATAACCCATAATGCGCGTGCGCATATATTCGGATTGGGTTTCTTTAAATCGCCGTTCCAGATTATTGATCACGCCTTCAAATGCACGGTGAAACTCATATTCCCTGCCATCTTTATTGACATAAGTAAGTTTGATTTCTTCCCCACCAGTTCCATATAGCAGGAGGGATT
This sequence comes from Anaerolineales bacterium, assembly GCA_036445875.1. Classification (GTDB taxonomy): domain Bacteria; phylum Chloroflexota; class Anaerolineae; order Anaerolineales; family UBA11858; genus B10-G9. The sequence goes on along the minus strand of JAZFRV010000256.1, from coordinate 2,074 downwards.
GATTATCTTCCGATAATTTATGATAAGGTTTTTCCAGGTTCACCTTGTAGGCATCTGCTGCCCCTACCAGGGAGCTCCAATAATATCCGCCTTGCGCCCGTGGACCACCCCATTCGGTAGCATCAATCGCGCCCTCATTTACAGATAATGTCTTATCCGGGATTAATAAGTTAACATCCACTTCAAGTTTGGTACCAATACCCTCACATGTAGGGCAGGCTCCATGGGGTGTATTAAATGAAAATGTCCGGGGTTCAATTTCCGGGAAACTGAGATCACATTCCGGGCAGGCCAGATGCTCTGAATAATTTGTCGTTATCGGGTTCTTGGGATCGGTTTCATCAAAAATGGTCAGATAGCCATCGCCGAATTTTAATGCTGTCTCAACCGAATCTGTTAAACGGGAGCGAAAATTGTTCTGTTCCTCGTCAGTCTCAAACTTTTGGATCACCAGCCTATCCACAACCGCCTCGATCGTATGCTGCTGGTAACGTTCCAGTTGAATATCTTCTTCCAGACGCCTCATTTCACCATCAATTCTCGCCCGAACAAAACCGGATTTCTGGATTTCTTCCAGGATTCCTTTGTGTTCCCCTTTTCTTCCCTTTATTACTGGAGCAAGAATATTAAACCGGGTTCCTTCCGGGAATCCCTCAATATTCTCAACAATTTCCTGAGCTGACTGGGTTGTGACTTCTCGGCCGCATTCAGGACAATGGGGTATGCCTGCCCTAGCATAAAGCAATCGCAGGTAATCATATATTTCAGTGACAGTACCCACTGTGGAGCGGGGGTTTTGGGATGTTCCTCTTTGATCTATTGAGACCGCAGGTGATAAACCTTCGATATATTCCACATCCGGTTTGTCCATTTGCCCCAGGAACTGGCGGGCGTAGGATGAGAGAGATTCAACATAGCGACGTTGTCCTTCTGCAAATATAGTGTCAAAAGCCAGAGAGGATTTCCCCGATCCAGAAAGCCCTGTAATAACCACAAATTTATCACGGGGGATCTCAACCGTAATATTTTTCAGGTTATGCACTTTAGCGCCGACAACTTTGATCTTGTTTTCCATAATAATTTCAATATTTATCTATAATTGGTATCTAATCCTAAAATACTACCTCACCAAGTTCAGAGATTATACCAATTCTACAATTTAACCGGGATTTGGTGGGTAATTATTTATGAAGTTCCTATAAATATACTCCAAAAGGGGAGGTATTTTAGGTGGACAGAACATAAATCTAGCCCCTCGGGGATGGTTCGAGATCTGGGCTGGGGGCTATAAAAGCGAACTATGATTATTTATCAGATTGAAGTATAATCACGTTCTGCAAGAACACCTGGTATTGATAGAAAAACAGGAAGCCAGCAGGAGGCTTGATGAATATCACATGGCACGGGCATTCGTGTTTTCGCTTAACAGAAAGAGGTATGGCAACAGTTGTCACTGATCCTTATAACCATAAAAAAGTTGGTAATAACGAATTAAACCTAACAGCTGATATCGTTACAGTCAGTCACGACAAGCCCGGACACAACCATACAAAAATCATCCGCAAAAGAAAATCACAACAACATATCATCACTGGTCCCGGAGAATACGAAATTGGTGAAGTATTCATCACCGGAATCCGGACCAATCACAAAGCGAAAGATGATGACTTGCGGAATGTGATGTATATATTTGACTATAACGGAGTACTGGTTGCTCATCTGGGAAACCTGAGCAGGGTGCCCAGCCAGTCAGATGTCAAATCAATCGCTGGTGATGTTCATGTTGCCCTGGTTCCCGTTGGGGGAGGTAGCAGCTTAACTGCATCCAAGGCAGTGGAAGTCATCCGGATCCTGGAACCCAGCTACGCTATCCCCATGTATTATCATACTGAGGAGAGCAAACTAGAGCTCGATCCCCTGGAAAAATTTATCAAAGAGATGGGTTTGGAAAAAGTAGAACCCCGTCCTGATCTGAGCATAACCAGCACCCGCTCCAGCAACGAAACCAATGTCATCGTACTGGATGTTGCCCAGGAATCCGAATAAAGGGTACCTGTATGACAGTAAAATTACT
>JAZFRV010000255.1:0-16456 GCA_036445875.1 Anaerolineales bacterium | reverse complement strand
TCCAACGAGATATCCGAGCTGGAGCAGTTTTAATGTTAGCGGGATTACTCCCGGCAGTGGGTTGGTTCCTGCTCTTCCCCTATGTCATTTTTCTGAGTGTGGGCGCTGTGATATTAACCCTTTTCCGAAAAAAATCCCCTCAAGAAAAACCTGATCAAAAAGTTGATTAGTTTCTCTGGTTTTTCAATTTCCTCCTTGACCAAAAGCTGCTCTAGATCTAGAGCAGCTTTTTTATGGTTTCCTCACCCGGTGCAACTTTTCTGCTCTTTCCCTTGTAGTACAGAGTAGAAGGATATAAATCCATAGAAGTAATATGTTGGATGGGATATTAATGAAGAGGATTATTAAAGGCGTTGAAACTGCCACGGAGGAAACTTATGAATAATGAAATATCCCTACCCAGGAAACACCAATGGCTTTTCTGGATCATCCTGGCTGCTTTTTCCACCTTTTTTGCCGAGGTATTTTCTGGGTCCGACATGTTCCCGTTTTTCCACGGCTGGGGGCTGCTGGTGGTGGTTCCACTTTATGGACTACACATCATTCTTCTTGCCAACCTGGTCTATCGAGCAGATAAACCCCGCTTCCCAAGCCTAGTTTTTGCCGGCATGCTCTTTGGTCTCTATGAAGCCTATCTGACCAAGGTGCTCTGGGCTCCTCCCTGGGGAGATCCGGTGATAATTGCCGGTTTCGCGCCTATAGAAACCCTGGTCCTGGTTTTCTGGTGGCATGCCTGGTTCTCATTCATCATCCCATTGCTGATTGCAGAAAAACTACTAACAGGCTCTACAGATCTCGCACTCAGCTTCCCGGGCAAAATTGGGAAATTCCTGAACAGCTGGGGGGGATTAGCCGCGGTGATAATCTTTGGAGGGTTGTTTCAGAGCATCAACTCACCCTCAGTGGGCCAATCTTTGCTCTCCGGGTTATCCACAAGCGCTGTGCTGGTAGGGGTTGTTTTTCTCTGGAAACGGATTACCAAAGATCAATCTTATAATATGGAAGATCTTCTTCCCAACCAGAAGCAATTCAAATGGCTGTTAATTCCCACCGGGATCATGTACCTGGTGATGGGTATTCTAGTGCGACCAGATTGGTATCCTGGTTTTATCGGTCATTTGATGATCTGGATTCTTTACGGAGTCAGTTTTTACCTGCTCTCTCGGAGCCGGAATATCCCTGAACCTGTTCCTGAACCGGGGGGAACAAACCTGGAAATTTGGGAGAATAAACGCTGGTTATTGCTGGCTGCTGTGTTCCCGTTGGCTGCAACAGGTGGAGAATTATTATTCGGACCGATTGCTAACTTTCTGGCTCTTATCTTCTGGTTCGGGGGCATACTCTTTGGCGTTATCATGTTCCTCACAGCCCTAAAACTAACATTCCCGAAACAGAAGGAATTCCAGCATACGCAATAGATTAACCAGCGGTAATCTGCCGGGCTCGGCAGGTTTGCCCCGCGGATATCAGCCCTGAACCTGCCTGTCGTTCTCCCCGGAAAACGGTGCTCCCCAGGGCAACACCCTGTGGTGGTATTTCTCCGCGGGGCTGCAGGTGTTTTAATATCGTCGTGCCCAAATCAACCTTCTTACAACTCGCCGACTACTTTTCCGTATATAATAGTAGAGATACACGGAAAAAAGATAGAGGAGTTTAAACCATGTCTTTACTGGGAAATATTGTCTGGTTGTTTTTTGGCGGATTTCTGGCAGGTTTGGGTTATATCATCGGAGGCATCGCCCTTTGCATTACCATCGTAGGCATACCTTTTGGGGTTCAAGCAATGAAAATCGGCCTAGCGACTTTTGCGCCATTTGGGAAAGAGGTCAATGAGCAGAAAGATGCAAATAACATAATCAATACCATTTTTAATATGCTCTGGCTGATATTGTTCGGATGGGAAATCGCCCTGGCACATTTTATTCACGGACTCATCCTGGCAGTGACTATCATTGGATTGCCATTTGCCAAGCAGCATTTCAAACTTATCCCGCTGGCTCTTTTACCTTTTGGAAGGGGCTACGATTAATCCACTGGCTTCATGAAGTGCTTTTCCCTAAAACCCTGACAGCAACGGCTGTCGGGGTTTTTGTATCCTGTATTTCTTCCTGAATAAATTCAGTAATTTCTGCAATTGTGATACACTGAAATTGATTAGAAATCAGGTACTATTTTTTGATTTAGAGCTACGGAGGTCCAAGATGGACAGCACCGTGAAACAGATGTTGGCTGGAAAAGATTCCAACGAAGTTTGGAGTATTTCCCCCGAAGAAACCATACTCCATGCGCTGGAGTATATGTCGGAGAAAAACATCGGTGCACTTCCGGTTTTGGAAGATGATATTCTGATTGGAATCTTCTCAGAACGCGATTATGCCAGAATTCTTCCACCGGAAAAGCTTTCTCCAGATACTACCAAGATATCTGAGGTCATGACCAAAGAAGTATACTGCATCAGCCCAAAAAACACCGCTTGCGACTGCATGGGGATGATGACTGAAAAGCGAATCCGACACTTGCCGGTATTGGATGAAGGCAAAATGATCGGCATCATAACCATCGGGGATGTTCTCAAACAAGTAATCAGGGATCAGGATAACTTAATCGGTCACCTGGAATATTACATCGCGGGTAAATCCTGAAACTTCTATACAGGAAACGGTGCCCCCAAAAGATACCGTTTCCTGTAAACCTATAATCCTATAAACCGCTGGTACATTCCAGCGGTTTTTATGTATTTCATGATCCACTTTGATGCTTCATTCTAAGTTCCCGTCAACAATGGCTTTTTTAACTTCACCGATCGCTTGGGTTACCTGGATATCCCAAGAACAGGCATCCGTGCAGTTAAATATCGTATGGCATCGGTAAACTCCAAACTGCTGGTTAAGAATATCTAACCGTTCCGCTGCAGCCTGGTCCCGGCTGTCAAAAATAAAACGGTGAGCATTAACAATTGCCGATGGTCCAATATATTCCTCATTTACCCAAAAAGAAGGACAGCTGGTTGAGCAGGCGGCACACAAGATACATTTTGTCGTATCATCAAAACGTTCTCGCTCTTCCAGGCTTTGCAGGCGCTCTTTACTGGGAGGAGGATCATCATTCACAAAATATGGCATAACTGACCGGTAATGTTCAAAGAACGGTTCCATGTTTACAATCAGGTCTTTTTCGATCGGAAGTCCCAGGATCGGTTCTATGACAACTTTCCTGGTTTTTAGATCCTGGACCAGAACTTTGCACGCAAGTCGATTTACTCCATTAATTCGAATTGCATCTGATCCACAAACCCCGTGGGCGCAGGCTCGTCGGAATCCCAGTGTGCCATCATCCGTGCCTTTTATCCGTTCCAGTAAATCCAGCACTCGATCAGTAGGTTCCGCTTCAAGGGTGAAGGTGTCGAAATGTTTTTTCCGGTCATCTTCCGGGTTATAACGAAAGATCTTCAAGGTTACCTGCATTATTTTTCCTCCTAGTACGACCGGGCTTCGGGTTTGTAATTGGTTATTTGCACCGGTTTATACTCCAACCTCACACCACCATTCTCTATCCATGCCAGAGTATGTTTAAGCCAATTTTTATCATCCCTTTTAGTGTAATCATCCCGGGAGTGCGCTCCCCGGCTTTCCGTCCGGGCCAGGGCTGATACGGCTGTGACCTCTGCGATATCAAGCAAATTGCTCAATTCCCAGGCTTCAATTAAGTTCATATTGAATTTAAGGCCCTTGTCATCAATACGAATCTCCTTAAATCTTTCTTTTAATTCGCGGACCTTATCAACAGCGATCTGCATACCATCCTCTATACGGAAAACGCCAACATGATTAAACATGACTGCTTTCATTTCGGCGGCGATGTCTATCATACTCTCCTTTCCATTGCTATTACGGAGATTATCCAACTGTTGCATCGCATACTCAGTCGGATCTTTTGGTAGAGCAACATAAGACTCATTGGCAGAATATTCAGCTGCTTTTAATCCTGAATATTTTCCAAAAACGATCAGATCCAGCAGCGCATTGGTGCCTAATCGATTTGCGCCATGAACAGAAACACAGGCGACTTCTCCGGCAGCATAAAGACCGGGCAGCACTGTATTCTTTTCATCCACAACAACTTCGCCAAATTTATTAGTCGGGATTCCACCCATAGCATAGTGCGCGGTAGGTTGAACAGGCATAGGTTCAGATATCGGGTTTATTCCGATATAGGTCTCACAAAAGTCAATTATGTCGGGTAGTTTATTGAGAATATCCGAAGAAGTAACTCGGTAAGGAGATCCATCAGGATTTTTCCTGCCATCAATATCTGCGTAATAATTTACCACCTCAGGAGTGACGTCAAGATTCATGTACGATTTACCTTCAATTCCTCGGCCAGCTTTAATTTCCAGGTACATGGCTCGACTGATGACATCCCGGGAAGCAAGGTCTTTAACCGTAGGAGCGTAAGTTTCCATGAATCTATCCCCTTCCCCATTGATCAGCACACCGCCTTCTCCGCGGACACCTTCTGTAATCAAAATACCCATGCGGTAAATTCCAGTGGGATGAAATTGGAAAAACTCCATATCCTCAGCTGGAATACCCTTTCTTAATGTCAGGGCAACTCCATCGCCAGTATATGAATAAGCATTAGAAGTAGTTTCCCAAACCCGACCATGACCACCAGTCGCAATGATGACTGTTTTAGACTGGAAAATATGCATTTCGCCTGTTTTGAGTTCCAGGGCAACCACACCGGCTGTTTTCCCATCGACGATCAAAAGATCAATGACATAAAACTCATCATAAAATTGAACTTTATTTTTAATACTCTGTTGAAAGAGCGTTTGCAGGATCATATGGCCAGTGCGATCTGCCGCGTAGCAGGCCCGGCGGACCGGTTTCCCCGTATCATTATTGGTGTGACCACCAAAGGGACGTTGAGCGATTGTCCCATCTGGGTTTCGGCTGAATGGCAATCCCATGTGTTCCAACTCGTAAACTGCATCTACAGCTTCTGCTGCCATAAAATCAATTGCTTCCTGGTCTCCTAGGTAATCGCTGCCCTTTACGGTGTCAAAGGCATGCCATTCTGGATGATCTTCTTCGGTATTACCTAAAGCTGCTCCTATTCCACCCTGGGCAGCCCCGGTATGGGAGCGGGTTGGATATAATTTACTGATTACCGCAGTGCTTGCAGTCTTGGAGGCATATAATGCTGCGGTTAATCCTGCCCCCCCTGCTCCTACCACAACAACTTCATATTGGTGTTTTTGCATATCAATTCTCCTCTTTACTCACTCAGGAGCCAAGAATGACGTATATTCCAACAAGGAAGGAAAAAATCCACAATAGTAAAATCAAGAACCGCAGAGAAACCTGCCAGAACCCAGGTGAGGTATAGTCTTCTACTACAACCCGCAGTCCATTAAACCCATGGGTTGCGGCCAGAAATACAACCAAGATCTGGATAATTTGCCAGAATCCATTTGCCCATAAATATAGATCAGGTATTTCACTATCCAATACATGATTTGAATTGGGAAAAAATCCCCACTGCATTAAAGTGCCCAAATCCATCTGGGACCGGGCGCCCATTAATAAACCTGCAGATATTCCGATTACGACCAGCAAAATTAAAGATAACCCGGATAGGCGTGTAAAAATCCACATCAGATAATCCAGGTTCCAATTGGGTTTTGGCATAGTTCGTGAACGCATAGCTTACTCCTCGACTGATTAACCTTCCAGGAAACGCTGGATCATTATGAGTGCAGTTAATCCATACAAGGGTAAAATTACAAACCATACCACCCAGGTGGATTCCTTCTGATAACGAATTAACCGGGGCCAAATATCCAGGATGATGATCCTGAATCCATTTACACCATGGAATATGGCACAGAATACAATAAATAATTGGAAATAGATCGATTCGTAAATGATGTTTACAAAAATACCCAGGTCGCTGCCAAATTGCTGGGTAAGGAATGAAGCAATCACATGTAGAGCAACAAAGATAATAATCCCAAGTCCAGAGATGCGGTGCAGCACCCAGGCCAGCATGGGACCCCCACCTTTATATTTCGCCGCTGCGAACAAACCTACCTTCCGGCTCAACGCCATTATTTCCTCCTTGAACTTTCCGCCCCGGACATAAAATCTTCTGAATCACGTCCTGAGACTTTCAATCTTCCTCTCATTATGTCATTGTGAGGGTATATTTTGAAAGTGACATATCTCACAGTTTGTTAGTCCATATTATCATCAGCTTCTTGAGCAGTTCTAGTCTATAATGAGTGAGAAATTCTTAATATAGAGGTTCACCGAGTGATGCGAAATTTACCAGCCTTGTTTTTTCAATTAGTCAGGAGTGAACAATGAGTTCAAAATATCACTCGCCTAACTTAGATCGGCGAAGTTTTGTAAAAATCGTGACATCCATTCTGGGGTCTGTGATGGTAGCTATTGTGGGACTGCCCATGATTCAATATTTTATATCCCCGGCTCTAAACAAATCCGTCAGTGATGATTGGATCTCACTCGGTCCACTAGAGAAATACCCTCTGGATATTCCAACTCAGTTCGCTTTCACCATTTCCAGGATAAACGGTTGGGAAAAAAGCAGCCAGAGCTACGGTGCGTTTGTCCTCCGCAAAACAGATCAGGATGTGGTGGTCTTTTCTGATGTCTGTACTCATCTCAGTTGCCGGGTTGCCTGGGATCAAGAAAATGAGGAATATTTCTGCCCTTGCCATGCGGCATATTTTGATAAAAGTGGCGCAGTGATTTCCGGTCCTCCTCCCAAGCCGCTTGACCAGTATGAAATCAAACTTGAAGAAGGCCAACTCTTTATTCATCTCCAGGAAGGTTAACAATGGCTCAGAGCATTTTCGCCTGGCTTGACGAACGATTGGGATTAACAGAAATCTACAACATAGTTTTGGATCGCAAAGTGCCAAAAGTTAACTGGTGGTTTACATTGGGCAGCGCCAGTCTATTCTTGGGGCTCCTTCAGGGTATAACTGGCATGCTACTGTCAGTCTATTATGTTCCCACACCCGATCATGCTTATGATTCCATAACCTATATTATGACCGGGGTCCAGTATGGATGGCTCATTCGCGGGGTGCATCATTGGGGAGCCACTTTGTTGATCCTGACCGCATTTATTCACATGCTGCGGGTATTCTTTTACGGGGCATATAAGTATCCAAGGGAATTTACCTGGATTACTGGAGTGATCCTGTTGTTTGGCGTCCTCGGCATGGGTTTTACAGGTTATCTGCTCCCCTGGAATCAACGATCCTATTGGGCAACAACTGTGGGAACTGAAATCGCCGGAACCGTACCAGTAATTGGAGATTTCCTCTTGCGTGTACTGCGAGGTGGCACTGACTTAAGCGCTGTCACACTCTCACGTTTTTTCTCTTTGCATATCTGGATCATCCCGGCACTGATTTTAGCAACAGTCAGTACTCACCTTTACCTGGTAATCCGGTTGGGCATCTCCCACATACCGGAGAAAGATAGCTGATCCTAATATCCAGCTGATTGGTCGTTTGAATCGAGGAGTCATCCTGTGAAAGAAGAACAAAAACAAGCATATAAACAAAAATACACCCAAGCAAAACAAAAAGGGGTTAAGTTTTGGCCCGATATTATTTATAAGGACTTGTTGGTTTCCTTTGGCCTATTTATTCTCCTGGTAGGACTGGCAACCTTTATCGGGGTTCACCCTGTTCCTAAAGCCGATCCCAGCGATGCCACTTATATCCCTCGACCCGAATGGTATTTCCTGTTTCTTTTTGAGTTTCTAAAATTTGTTCCGGGGCAAATTGAGTGGGTCGGCACAACTCTTATACCCGCCTTGGGAGTACTGGCATTATTTGCTCTTCCTTTTCTGGATAAAAATCCGCTCCGGCATTGGAAGAATCGGTTGACCGGTATTTCAATAATGGGTGTCATTTTGCTGGGCATGGTAGGTTTAACCATTCGCTCAGTGATGACTACACCGGAACAACCGGAAGGTATGGCAGCATATACAATCCCAGAAAAGATGATCGTCGGTCAGGAACTCTATTCGATCTATTGTGTAGAATGTCATGGACCCGACGGAGAAGGTGGTGTAATTGCCGGTGTGGAAGGATTAGAAGGTGTGGAATTAAAATCTATCAGCAGCAGGGATGAAATGTATACCCGCTCTGATGAAACACTCGAAGCTATTGTGGAGTTCGGCCAGCAGGATCTGGGTATGCCTCCCTATGGGCTTGCATATGGTGGTGAACTGAAAAAAGGGGAAATTGAATCATTGGTTACTTATTTGCGTTACACCTGGGATGATAGAGCAGAGATACCTGAAGATGCAGCAGCGGCGAGTGTAATTCCATCACTTATGGAGAATGAAGTCCCCTCATATGAGGTACATATCTCCAGGATCGCACAGCGCTACTGTATTTCCTGCCACAGACCTGGAAAAGAGAATAATGAATATTTGATGCAATCTTACCAGGAGATGCTTTCAACCGGAGATAATGAAGCCAATAACCTGCTTGCCGGAGATTTGAACAGCTACTTGATCCTATCCATTAATGGTGAGAGCATCCTAGATCCCGATACAGGGGAAGAGATCATCCAGCAAATGCCCCCGACCAAATTAATGAAGGATGAATACATAAATCTCTTTGAAATCTGGGTCCAGAATGGGATGCCTGAAGCTGCTGCTGATGCAGAAGCGCTCATGGCAATAGAACAAGAAGGGTAATATTACCAATTCAAATTCCTTAAAGGATTTCGAATCATCATGAAGATAAAAAACGCCTCCGTGTAGGAGGCGTTTTGAATCTGTTAGAAGCTTCACCTAGTTGGTCAGGGAGAAGCAAACAGAGTATTTTCCAAAGCATTTAATTTAGAAGCCAAAACTTCCATATCAGTCTGGGCAGAAAAATTATCATCTTCCAATTCATCTACAATCAACTGATGTCTCTGGAGCATTTTTTCCACAACTTCTGCCTGTTCCTCATTTAACATAGGTTTTAGTTTCTCCAGGGTCGATCCCACTTTGTCGAGGGAAAGTTTTACATCCGCAAGTCGATTTTGTTCTAAAGCCAACGTTGCATCAGCCACCGCTGCCCTAGCGCTTAAGATTGTAATATGAGTGGTGATTTCTGAGATTTCATCTCTTAAGCCCACGTTCTGATCCTCGAACACACTCAATCTATCAATTTCCGCCTCGAGCGAGGTTATCTCTCCCTCAGCCGATGTGATCTCTTGTGATAACTGCGCGACTTTTGCTTTTTCTGGTTGATAGCGAAGGGCTGCATCCACGAAAAAACCTCCCGCAAATGCAATCACTATCACAACCATCCAGATCAGGATTTTTCGAATTATCAGCTGGGTTTTCCCAGGTTTCTTTCTTTCAACTGGTGTTTCCTCAAGGCTTTCTTCCACTTCACTTTCAAATGAGGTTGTTGACTCTGCCTCAGTGATGGGTTCCTCAACATCGGCTTCATTTTCAGCCTCATCGATTTTCTTTTCCAAATCATCAATTAAATTATCTTCACTCTTTGTCATCCGAACCTCCTCGGTGATGGTCAAACTTACAAATCAATTATACCTGAATCCATTCTTCTATCAGTGCTGATGGATATTATAAAAAAACCAGTCAGGCTGAAAACGATTAAGAAAGCAGAAGAGCTGGTAAATTACCAGCTCTTCCATCATTAATCTTTGGAAAGATATGATGTCTTATTTGGCTTTGATTTTAACGGTTCTGGGAAGTGCTTCCTCAGCAACCGGGATACGCAGGGAAAGGATTCCGTTTTTCAGATCAGCTTCAGATTTTTCCATATCCAGCAATTTGGGTAGTCGGATCATCCTTCGGAATTTTCCTGTTGGTCGTTCCTTGCGCAGGTATTTAGTATCCTCATCTGCAGCTTTGAACTCACCTTGAACGTCAATCGTTTTTTCTACGATCTCAATCTCAAGATCATCGGGGTCTAAACCTGGAACAATCATTTCAATCACATAGGCATCATTTTCTACGATGACATCCAGGGGAACATGAATATCGCTTTCATTTGTTTCCCAATTGCGAACCGGCCGGTAGTGATGACGATGATATGGTTTAATATACATGGACATTTGATACTCCTTAATCTATCAGGTAGGTAACTGTTGTTTATGTACCAAGTATGATAATGGCTGATTATTAGAGGAATACAAACAATCTATTAGAGAAAAACAAATGCTTTATCTGCAGAATATTAACGGGAAAAATCTGATATTTACCCTCAGGAAGATATGCGAAAGTTTAGAGGTACTCAGGATCTCATTTTAGCTACCAGAATCAAGTAGGGAGCTTCCTGATCGTAGGATGCACCATCAAAATCACCCAATTGTTCAATCACTTTAAAACCTGCCTCCTGGAATTCCTTCCGGTACATTTCCAAAGATGCCAGGTGGTGTTCTGTTGATTTAACAAATCTTTCGACTCGTCCATCTGGGAACATTTGATCATATAACCAATCCCAGCGAACTCCGACTGATGTGGAAATTAATCGACTGCTAACCTGGACAGGTTGTTTATTCTTAGGGTGTTGAATGATAGTTTCTAGATCAGTTTCTGCATCCTTCTCATCTCCTGGGAGATTTTCATAAAGTGCGTTAATCCAGTGAGGATTGGGAACGCTGGCAATAAACATGCCCCATGGATTGAGCATCTGGGCTCCATTACTCAAAAGCTGTCGCCGTTCTTCCGCTGTAAAAATACTGTATGTGTTGCAGGGAATAATTATTGACCCAAATAATAGCTCACTTTGATATTGAAGCATATCAGCCTGGATGATTGTTATTCTTTTCTTTAGATCTGCTGTTTCTTTTTCAATTTCAGAATGCAGATATTGGATGCAGGTCAAATCTAGGTCCAATCCCACAATTTTCCGTCCAGCCCTCGCTAAAGGTATTGTTAATCGTCCGTGACCACATCCCAATTCGAGAACCGGATCATTTCCATCAGTCGACGATTCCCAGAAAGGCAAATCGTCAGTATAACCTTCATGGTGTACTTGAACGAGACTGCCACACATAACTCGTATCACCTCAAAGTCGATTGGTGTCCTTGACGTTCACATCTATAAAGATTATACTGCTTTGGCATAATAATTGGTTTCACCGGGGTGTGGCGCAGTTGGAAGCGCGCCGCGTTTGGGACGCGGAGGTCGACGGTTCAAGTCCGTCCACCCCGACTCTAATTATATGAAATTCTCGGCGACCCTGTTCTGGGGTCAACATTTTCCTAACTTACAAATTAATAAACTGGTAATATTTTCCGTCTCTGATTTGGGTTATCTGAGGGGAGACTGGTATAATCAAAAATAAGTATTATTCAAATACCAATAAAACCTATGAGGACAATAGATCTTTCAAAATTTCAAGCTGAACCAGGCATAGCCGGTTTCTTCAAAACCATGCAGGGAGTCATGTCATATGGATGGTCCTGGCAGCAGAGCCGGAAAAACCAGAAAGCACTGATCGAGGTTCTGGAGACGGTCTTGGGTAATGATTGTGTGTTATTACAAGATGTAAATATTCCTCAAGTCGATAGACCAATCCCTGTAGTTCTAGTCACACCAGCCAGCTTAATCGTAATAAATCCAAAATCTCAGCTGGGTTTCTTCCGCGCAGAGGGAAAACGCTGGGAGGAAATGGGACGGAATGACGAGTTTCAATTAGCAGCTAACAATCTAATTCGGGAAACCTGGCTCTATCAAAAAACTATTGAAGGATATCTTAAACAGCATAATTTCGCTGCCCCTATGGACAGGGGAGTGATGATCTTTGTCTCTTCGGAAACTAACGTTGAGTCCATCCGCCCCCGCGTTCGTGTAATTCAGGCTGATGGTATTAAAAACTTTGCCAGGGAATTGGCAATTTCAAAGCCTATCTTTAGCGACATGGATTTTGGGACAGTGATAAGACTGTTATCCGATCCGAAACTTCCCGATAAAAACAAGAAGAAAAACATACCTCAGGACATGGCAGATTCAATGCCAGACACTGTTGCCAAAGTTGACGAAAGTCTCGGGCGGGTCACGAACAAGATTAATTTCACGCGCAGAGAATGGATAATTGTCGGAAGCTTAGTTGCCTTGTTAATTATTGTTCTGGTTATATTGATATCTCTGGTAATTTCCACGCTTTAGATATACCATCGGAAATCGCGTGCAAAAGCCCTTTCTCTCCATCATAATCCCGGCCTACAATGAAGAATCCCGCCTTCCGGACACCCTGTCCAGGGTGGAATCTTTTCTCAAAGAACAAATCTATTCCTCCGAAGTCTGGGTAGTCGACAATAACAGCACGGATCAAACCGCAGAGATTATCCGGGAATATGCAAACCGATCCTCTAATTTCAAAGGACTATTCGAAGAAACTCCTGGAAAAGGGGCAGCAGTTAAATGCGGTATGCTCAAAGCCCAGGGTGATTTCCTTTTTATGTGTGATGCGGATCTATCCATGCCAATTGAAGAAGTGAATAAATTCCTCCCTCCCCAATTGGAAGGTGTTGACATCGCGATCGCTTCCCGGGAAGCTCCAGGGGCTATCAGGTATGATGAACCTTTATTCAGGCACCTTGGTGGGCGATTGATGAACTTATTCATCCAGCTGTTTGCCCTTCCTGGATTAAATGACACGCAGTGCGGATTCAAATGTTTTTCTGCATCAGCCGCAAAACAACTCTTTCCACATCAAACCTTATCTGGCTGGTCCTTTGACATTGAGATACTTTTTATCGCCCGGCGAGCAGGGTTGACAATCACTGAAATTCCTATCCCCTGGATCTATCACCAGGAAAGCAAGGTTAATGCATTCCAGGATGCAGTAAAAATTCTACTGGATATAAGAACTATCAAGAAGAATAAAAATCAGGGGTTGTATGACCCGGAGAATTGATCCCTCCCTTATTCCTGAACACCCAAATCTATTATTTGAACTCTCTCTATGGAAAGAGGGAATTAACCTGGTTGCCGGAATTGATGAAGCTGGTCGTGGCACCCTGGCAGGGCCTGTAACAGCAGCCGCTGTTATTCTTCCTCCTCAAAACGAGATTCAGATGACCTTGTCCGGAGTACAGGACTCTAAACAATTAAATGCCATTGAGAGAGAAAAACAAAGGATTCTGATTGAGTCCACGAGTGAAGACTGGGCTGTAGGGTTTTCCTCCAATACCGAGATTGATCAGTTTGGAATTATTTTCGCTACGCGGTTGTCAATCCAGCGGGCGCTGAATAAATTGAGGATAATACCGCAACATTTACTGATCGATTACCTTACTCTGCCCAATAATCCCATCCCTCAAACTTGTTTGGTGAAGGGCGACGTTCGTTCATTAAGCATCGCAGCAGCATCAATCCTGGCAAAGACACATAGGGACAAATGGATGATCTCTGCTGATAAAGATTTTCCTGAATACATTTTCAAAGACAATAAAGGTTATGGTACTGCTCTCCACAGGAATCGAATCAAAACCCACGGACCTTGCGCCCTGCATCGAATGACTTTTAAACCCATACGTGATCTTGAATAAACACTTATTGGTTCCTGGAGCCTATCTACACCTTCCCGTAGTATGATAAATAATATAACTACTTTTTATTGAGATATTTCCATGCCTGAAAAAAAACAGCTGAGACCTTCCGGATTGTGGCCATCATTAATTACACCAGAAATGACCGGCAAGCTGCTCGAATTCAGCGAACTGATCTGGAACGAGAATGGCTGCTTGTACTGGAAAGAAAGAACATCCGATCAAACTGGAATTTTTAAGTATTGTCAGGATCAGGATAATCCCGAATATCTCACTCCGGAAATAAATGTCGGGGGAGGAATCGGGTATGGAGGAGGTTCTTTCACAGTAAAGGGAAACTCAGTATTATTTGTAGAAAAAGGCTCTAATCAGTTTTTCCTGATCTCCAACGAAGAAAAACAACCAAAAATAATTTCTAGCTCACTGTCAAAAACTGCAACCCCCAGAATGTCTCCTTCCGGGAAATACCTAGCTTTTGTCCACTCAGATGGCACCACCGATACTATTGAAGTGATGGATCTATTAAATCCTACAAAAACTCACTCTTTGGTTTCGGGATCTGATTTCTTTAATTATCCCCGCTGGCATCCGGATGGATCACACCTCGCCTGGATCAGCTGGGACCATCCTCATATGCCCTGGGACTGCAGTAAACTCTCTCTGGGGGAGCTTAATGAGAATACAGGAGGGCTACCAACCCTTAAGAATGAAATCCGGATTGCGGGGGATGATGGGATTTCTGTCATTCAACCGGAATTCTCTCCCAATGGGGAATATCTGGCATATATCTCTGATCAAAGCGGTTGGTGGCAAATTTATATTCATAACCTGGAAACTGGGACTCATACCCAGCTCACCTTTGCTCTTGCAGAACACACCCTCCCCCCCTGGTTGCAGGATCAGTGCAGCTATAAATTTAGTAATGACAGCCGGCGGATAATTTTCTTGCGCAACCAGGCTGGTTTTTCTTCCCTCTGGCAAGTAGACCTTACAACAGGGAAGGAATCACAGATAAATCTCTCCGATAACTATACCTGGTTGGAAGATTTAGCCCTATCACCCCAGGACAATCAAATTGCATTGATTGCTTCCCGGGGAGATATCCCCCACCGCATTATTACAGTTAAACCTGATGGTGAAACTTCAGTACTTCGATCATCAAGCCCTGATGATATTTCCAGCAATTTGTTTTCCCTTCCTAAACCAATTTCCTGGACAGGGATTAAAGGAGAAACCGTCCACGGATTGTTTTATCCTCCCCATAATCCAGCTTTTACCAGCAAAGACCCTCCCCCTTTATTGTTAATCATTCACAGCGGGCCAACGAGACAAAAATTGGCTGAGTATGAACCCCGGGCGCAGTTTTTCTCCAGTCGGGGTTATGGGGTATTGTTAGTCAACTACCGCGGCAGCACTGGTTATGGCCGGGAATACCGCCAGATCCTGAAAAAGAATTGGGGAATATTTGATGTAGAGGATTGCCTGAGCGGAGCTCAGTTCACCGCCAATCAAGGCTGGATTGATCCAGAAAGAATGTTTTTATTCGGAAGCAGTTCCGGGGGGTTAACAGTGCTGCAAATCCTTACAAAACACCCGGGAGTATTTCGGGCCGGAATTACTCTTTATGGCATTGTCAATCACATAACATTGCTTAAAAATACACCGAAATTTGAGCGCAATTATGCTGCTTGGCTTCTGGGTCCTTATCCGGAATTTGAAAAAGTGTACAGGGAGAGATCTCCCTTATTTTCAGCTGAAAAGATCCGTGATCCAATTGCTGTATTCCAGGGAGGGAGAGATCCCATCGTTCCTCCTGATCAAGCGGAGCAGATTGTCACCGCTTTAGAGGAAAATGGCATCCCCCATGAATACCATCTATATCCCGATGAAAGTCATGGATTTAAGAGAATTGAAAATGTTGAAGATTTTTACATGAAGGCAGATGCCTTCCTGAGGAAATATAGTAAAAGCACCTGAAAGAAGAAGTGTGGATGCGGGTTCAAACTTGGAATCCGCAAGCTATCAGAAGAGGAGATTTCTATGGAGGAAACTGTAACTCAGCGATCTATGAAATAATAAATATCTACCATAGAATAATGAGGAGAATATTATACCTAAGCTTAAAATTACTGGTGTTGGTGAGTTTGAGATCACGCCAGGAACTCGACTTGTAAACGCCCTAGAAGATCATGGTGGAGAACCTCTCCACCGCTGTGGCGGTTATGCTCGCTGCACAACCTGTCGGGTGGAGTTCCTGGCTGGTGAACCGGCAGAAATGACCGAGGCTGAGAAATCAAAGCTGGATAGCCAGGATAGTCTTGGAGTATTCAGACTTTCCTGCCAGTGCACTGTTGATCAGGATATGCATGTTAAGGTACTGAAACCCTTCAGAGAAAGCGGACTGGATGATCCAGGTCCAAGACCGGAGGACCATGTGACCCCGTAGCTTATATGGTGAAGATTAACTTATTTAGGCGGATAGGATAACTTTATGATAACAAACGAAAAACAAGTGCCCAGCAGTTTAAGGATCTGGTTTGTGATCCATTTTGCGGTAGATATGCTATTTGCGATCCCGCTGCTCTTTTTTCCAGAGTTCCTGATGCCATTGCTGGGTTGGGATGTCGTAGATCCTGTTATGTCCCGCCTGGTGGGTGCAGCCTTGCTGGGTATCGGCGGTGAATCCTTGCTGGGTAGGAACGCCAGTCGGGAAGTCTTTTTAGCCATGCTAAATCTAAAAATTATCTGGGCTTCCGGCGCTGTACTGGGAATCGGAATGGGGATCGCTGATGGAGCTCCTCTACCAGCATGGGCATTCCTGGTTATATTTGTTGCCTTCCTGGGAGTATGGGTTTATTACCGCTTCAAAATTCAATAATCT
>JAZFRV010000254.1:0-9738 GCA_036445875.1 Anaerolineales bacterium | reverse complement strand
GGCTTTTTTTATTATGACCGCGAGAGGATCAAGCTTTATAATTGATAATACCCATTTCAAACTTCCCTCCGAGAATTCTCATTTGATATATAATATTTTTATTAAATCAACAAGATGGATAACTTCTAAGAGCTATAATCTCAGTAAGGTTTTCCCAAAATTTGGATCTTGAAATCATGAATTTAAATCATCCTTAGCTTTGGGAACCAGTTTAAGGATTGTAATCCAGGGAGTATATTTTCTTAATTGATCCAATTAAGGTGGAAGAACCATGAAAAACCGATCAGTATTTTTACTCGTTGTAACCGTATTCGTCCTTAGTGGTCTTGCTTGTTCTATAAATCCACAAGCCTGGTTTTCACTATCGGCAGAACCAATCCGGGAAGATAGATCCACGACCATCAGCGCAGTGTCTCTTGAAGATGGTGATCTTCCCTCTCTTTATCAGGAAATCAATCCGGGTGTGGTTGCTATCCGTGCCCTCACAGAGGAGGGGGGTGGTTTAGGAACAGGTTTTGTATGGGATGAAGAAGGGCATATTGTTACTAATTTTCATGTCGTTCAATCGGCTACTGATCTGGAAGTAGATTTTCCATCTGGATTTAAAACCAGGGCCCAGGTTCTTGGCTCAGACCCTGATTCTGATCTAGCTGTTCTTGAATTAGACCATTTACCAACTGAGTTAAAAGTACTTAATTTGGGCCTGTCCCAGGATCTAAGAGTAGGTCAAACCGTGATTGCTATTGGTAATCCACAGGGATTAGATGGGACGATGACTCTGGGAATAATCTCCGCTCTTGGAAGGACCTTGGAGTCAATGCATTTTGCACCGGGAGGAGGAGCATTTGCAACCGGAAATATTATTCAAACGGATGCGGCCATCAATCCTGGAAATTCCGGCGGGCCTTTGATTAACCTGAGTGGAGAAGTTGTTGGCATCAATTCAGCAATCAGCACAACAAGTATTGATGCAACCGGGCAGCCTGTTAACTCCGGTCTTGGTTTTGCAATTTCCATTGATACCGCAAAAAATGTCATACCTGATTTGATAACCTTTGGATTCCATGACTCTCCCTATGTCGGCATCCAAGTATTAAGTAAGGTCAGCTTATTTGTTCAGGAAGAATTGGACCTTCCTCAATCCACAGGTGTATATATCCTTGAAATCTCGCCCGGATCCCCGGCAGAAAAAGCGGGTTTGATCGGCGGGGAAAATGGAGAAGTTGTTCCGAAAGGTGGTGATTTGATCATTGCCATTGATGATCAACAGGTAGATGATTTTGAAGACTTTATGGGTTATCTATTAACCTATAAAAAACCAGGTGATCAGGTTATCATCCGTGTAATTCGGGATAATAAAACCTTAGAGGTTGAACTCACTTTGGAGAAGAGACCCTAGGATCTATCTCTGGACTTGAATATCATGCGGGCAGGATTTTCTTATTGACTCCGGGTATATAAACGTCGGTAAATGGCGAAGATTTCAGAGATAGTTTTCAAATAGGTTTCAGTTTCAGAAAAACGGATTATTTCTAGAAAAAGATCTTGATCCCCCTGGGATTCTTCCAGCCATATATTCGTATTTCCTCCACCTGCATTGTAGGCTGCTAAAGCGGCGTACATATCCCCATCATAGTAGGATCGCAGAAATGCCAGGTAGGCAGTGCCTAATTTTATGCTGACAAGAGGGCGGTAGAGATCTTCATCGCTGTAATCAGGAGGCCATCCCTCCTGGTCAACCAGTTCTGCACCTGTGCTGGGAATGATCTGCATTAACCCCCTTGCGCCTGCGGTTGAGCGCACAAAACCCTCAAAAAGAGATTCCTGCCGAATGATGCTGAAAAGAAGCAATGGATGAAATCCATATTCCTGTCCAGCGGGGATAACCAGATCGCTGTAGTATGGCCCAAATCGGATGTGATTAAAATAGACAGGAGCATTTATTGTTTCCGCATCATCTAGGTTGGCAGCATTTAATACCTGACGAGCGGCAAAAATTGCCGGTCTATAAAGACCCAAGTCTATGAAATAATTAGTCAAGCGATAACTGCTGATAGGATCAAAACTCACCGCATTTCGGAGTTCTTCAAATTCAACCCGGGCTTCACTGTACAGCCCCAGTTCCCAAAGTTCTGTACCACGAACGAGACGGGGATCATCTCTCAGTAGACCCAGGCTCTCTAGATTTGTTTCGGGTGGAATAGAAAATGTATCTACGATCCAGTTCTGGGCTTCCTGTTTTTCTACCAAAACATCATAGCCGATATCGTAATCTAAAGGAGGAGTAAACGGCTGGCGGTTTTGAAGTAGATCTCGAGCTCGCTCGCTATAGTATCCAGTAGGATCTGCATTGGCGGCTTCACTCCAGGCAGCTTGGGCTGCATCATTATTTTCTTGAATCTGGTGTATTTTCCCGATCCAGAATAATGCCTGGGATAGTTCTTCGAAGGTTTGAGTAGCCTCCCGGTAGGTTGAGAATAATTCTAGGGCTTTCCCATACTCAGCTAGTCTTACACGGGAAATTCCACTCTTAAATAAGGAAAAGTTTGCATAGGTGGAAGTTGGATATTCGTTAAATACCCTCTTCCAGATTTCGGCTGCAGATCCAAGATCTCCAGTTAATTCTTCAACTCTAGCAGCATCATATAAGAATTCAGCCGCCCGTGGATGGAAAGGACTTTTACTGACAAATTCCTGTAAAACCTGACTGGCTTCAACGTATCGTCCCAGATAAAACCAGAGGGAATAAGCTTTAAATTCCCAGGCTTGGTCCCAATAGGAATGATCAGGATATTGAGTAATGAGGGCATCCCAGGCGAGCAGCGCTTCTTCGTGCCTCCCCATCGCTCGAAAGGCAAATCCCTTGTAATATAGAGCTGTTCCCCTGTCTCCAGCTTCAGGTTCAATTAAGTAGCGATCAAAAGCTTCTACAGCGTGGCTGTATTGCCCGGCAAAATAATCTACTAATCCCCGATCGAGATCATTGATCAAAAATCCACCGTTTACCAACTCTAGTAAAGCAAGATAAGAATCATAGCTGAGGGGGTATTGAATCACCGCATCCTGGAAGGCAGTTTCTGCCAGATCTCGCTGATCAAGCTCTAAATATGAAAGCCCGAGTAAATAATCTGATCGAGCTTTGGCGTAGTCATTGGAGGACTGATCGTATACATCCTTGTATATAACAATAGCAGTAGCGTGATCTTCCAGTGCGGCATACTCTTGGCCGATTTTAAGTTGGAGGGAAAAGAGAGCATCTGCGCTTCCCGCTGCGATCGCTGATTGATAAGCCTCTATCGCCTGGATCGGTTCTCCAGCAGTAGAGAGGGCATCCCCTCTCTTGTGTTGGACGAAAGCATCCAGGATTCCCGGACGACGAGAAAGGTATAGGTTGTAGGCATCCGCAGCTTCCAGGTGTCGATCCAGCTTATTGTATGTCTCTGCCAGGGCGAAAAAGCCTTTATGGATCAGCGCAGAATCAGGATAAGTCGAAACCAGCAGACGGAGATAATCCAGGGCTTTTTGATAATCTTGTTTCTGATAATAAACTTTTCCTAATCCTAATAATGCTCTGCTGATTTCCGCCGGTGACGAGGCGGTGTCAACGGTCCGCTGATAGCTGGCGATGGCTGATTCCCAATCCCCGTAAAAATAAAACACATCTCCGGGGATCGTACTTTGAAGAGGAGGTAGGATTGGCGTAGATGTTGGGACAGGTGTCAGGACAGGTAAATTTTCCGGGATGGTTGCATCTAGTGAGGACTGTTCGCTGTTCTGCTCCGGTGTCCGATCGGATAACAAATATCTGCCGCCGATAAATAGGGTTCCGATAAAGATGATCAGAATGATCACCTGGGTGTAATTTCTTTTCATGGATTTTTTTGGTGAATACTTTTGGGAATAACAGCTAATCGTTTCTGGAACAAGAATCGTAAATATAAATTAAATTGTCCATTCTCCATGGATAATTGCTACCAGTAACCACGTTTGATTGTCCTGAATGAATACCAGCCGCAAACTTCGCCAATCCATTCCACCATATTGAGGGTCAAAACCGGAAAAGTAATACTCGATCATTATTCCGTTGGGGTAAATATCAGTGATGTTATTAATTGCGTTTCCTGAGCTTACCTCAATATTAAAGCCGACCATCTCCGGTCTAAGGTAATCGGCATCATATATAAATTCTTGATGATAGGTCGGGAAATCCAATACTATTGGATTTCCGGTTCCGTCATATCTACCCCAGGTATAGTTATCTTCTGAGGAGACTAGATTACCTAGTTCTTCAGGGCAGATCACCAAATTATCATCGTTTAAATAGGAGTAGGGGGAAAAGCGCAGGCATTTATCCTGGTGAATAAGATCTACCAATTGATCGTAGTTGTTTGTTTGAAGGGCAATCACTACCCGTTGTCCAAGAGTGACCAGGTCGACAGGTAGTTCTCCCAAGTGGATCGCCAGTTCATCGAACCTAACCCAACCCCGGGACTGATTATACTCTGCCAGGATCCAGGACGTATTCTGATTGTGAATGGGCTCACCAAATAATTTGATATTGAGAGTGCTCGCGGGTATATTGCCAATGATCAACGCATCCTCTGCTGGATTTTCGTGTATAGCTAAGGAATCTCCCAAGTATAAACCAATTGGCGTGTAATTTTCTTCATGGATTAATTCGGAATCCTCCCAGGAACCGGAATCAGACCCAATTAATACTGGTGATTCTTGATCCTGAGATGGGGGAGATGTTGGTTTCTCAGGTGACGGAAATAAAATACAACCGGATAGGACTTGTATAGATATCAATACAGCTGGTATCAGGCGGAGAAGATTTTTTGGTTTAATGTTTAGTTCCATTATTGTAATATTCACAAATCCCTTTTAAGGGACAGTTTTGACAGAGTGGTTGGCGGGCTTTGCATATTTCCCGGCCGAGTCGGATCAGATTTAAATGAACTGCGTAATAAGTATCAGGTGAAAATTTATCGGCAAGATAGGTATGCGCCTTGGATGCAGTCATCTTTTCTGGGCGGATGCCAATTCTTCCTGTGACCCTGTGCACATGTGTATCTACTGGAAATGCAGCCATCCCCAGGGAGAATAATAAAACAATCGCTGCCGTTTTGGGACCAACTCCTTTTAAATCAGTCAGCCATGATGAAGCATCCAGGCTGGTCATTGACTTCAGGAACTCCAGCTCGATTTTACCTCTCTCTTCAGTTATTATTCTTAACGCATTTTGAATTGCAGGTCCTTTCTGATTGGCTAAACCAGCAGTTATGATACATTCAATGAGTTGATGTTCCGGTGCATCCCGGACTTCTTCCCAGGTTGGATATGTTTGCCGGAGGGAGTCATTAGCGAGATCTCGGTTTATATCATTCGTATTTTGGGACAGGATCGTGGAGACCAATTCACCAACCGGCGAGAGGTGAGGGCGCCAGGTTGGATGGCCGTACTCCTTTACTAATAACTGATGGATCTTGGCTGCAAGCTGTTTTCCATTCATAGTTTAGCTGTATTGTAATTGAAAACATGGTGTTCCAACTCCGGTTACGAAACCACATTGATTGCGATAAGTTATTATTGGTCCTAAATCTGAGAGAGTTTTTTGTTGGTCTGGTTTTAATACTCCCAACTGATTTAGAATTTCAATCATTATGGCTCTTTTTGCTCGTTTTCCTTGATCACCGTCGGCGATTTTAAGGGCGATTCCCAGAGCTGGAGATCCAGGAGAGAGTACATTTTTAGGGATCCCGGCAGATTGGAATGCTTCAGCCCCGGCTTTTGAGATGATTTTCCCTGCAGCGACATTCATCAACCGTGTATCTAATCGGCCAGATCCAGCTACCTGAAAAGGATAGGTGGTCATGGCGGAGGTTATCTTTTGGCATGCATTCTTCCGTGATACTGAAAGACCTTCCGGATTTACAAGCCGGGCCCATCCCCAGGCAGCATGATGGAGCGGAATTCCAAAGGCGGGGACAGAGCAACCATCTCTTCCAATACTAATTTGAGAAGGTTCCAGGGAACACATCTCAGCAAAAACATTCCGGATATGCTGCTGGATAGGATGCCCAATTTCGGTATATTTTTTAAGATTTTCCCCCAGTAATTTTGCTTGTGCTAACATGCCGGTATGTTTTCCGGAACAATTGTGGTGATTTGGAGAAGGATGTTCCCCACGGTCTCTCAATATAGCGCGGGTCGCGGGGTCAAAGGGTTGATGTGTGCAGCATAATAAATCGTCTTCAGAAATACCAATCTTCTGCTGTAACCCGTGGATTATTTTTAAATGGCGATCGGTTCCGGAGTGGGATGCGCAGGTAATAGCTAATTCTTCCTCAGTTATGTTAAATATTTCCAATCCATTCATTTCTACCAGAGGTATGGATTGGAAGGGCTTTGCGGAGGATCGAAGAAAGTTAATTGCGTTTGGATTTCCGTAATGGGCGTAGAGATTTCCGGAAATATCTACGATTGCTATTGCCCCATAATGGACAGATTCGACAACCTCTCCTCGGGTAGTTTGGAAAAGGGGAAGATAACTTTGTTCCGTGTTCTGAAGGGAATTACTCATGTGATAAACCTGGTGTGCATTATTATTAGAGAAGGCACACTCAGCGATTTTTTTTCCCGTTCTCGTCTACTTTGGGGAAATAATTCCTGATGTAATATTGCGATAATCCATGACGGAGACGTTGAAGGAAAAAATCCCGGTCTCGCTTCAGGAAAGAAAATTCATCCATAAATTTCCCGGCCAGATCACTTATATCTTCTACAGGAGCTCGGCGGCTGGCAAGCTTATCTATTCGACGATGAATTTTCCGAAAGGATTTTTTCAGTTCATGGATAATGTCCAGGCTAACTGGTCCCCCTCGTCCGCTGATGATTTGGTAATCTTTATATTTTGATTTCAATAATATGTCCAGAGTATCAATCCAGGTTGGTAGGTGAGCTTTCCCGAGGAAGGGAGGACCTTTTACGGCTGCGGCATCTCCGATGAATACAACTTTTTCGGAAGGAATGATCACCCAGCTTGATCCAGGCCTTGGACCGGGATGGTGTTCAATCATGACTGCTTCATCTGCCCAATGAAATTGCATTTTCTCTGAAAATGTAATGTCTGGAATAACCCATTGAAGTCCGCTCGTTTCTGGATATTTCTCCCAGATTGAACCGCTTTCAGGAAGCTGACCACGGAAAACAGCGGATTGATCCTGCAATGTTTTGGCAGCGTCCCGGTGTGTCACTATCGGACAATCCAAGCTATTTGCGCCAATAGTTCTATCAGGATGATCATCAAGGCACACAACGATTTTATGGATAGTGCCCTGGCTTCGATTCAGTAAATTTGATTTCCAGCGGTGACCGTCTTCCGGCCGTAAGGGTGCGTCGATGAAAATCATTCCCCGGGTAAGCAGAATTGCTCCTATGGTTGGTCCTGGATAAGTATCCTCGTAATAAATCCCGGGCTTGATTTCGTGCATTCCTGCTCCTTATTTTTTTGATTATGGGGAAGAGATTTGGTAAGTATTTAGTTTCAGGACTTTATCGGAATTGTAAACGAAAAAACTGCTCCGCCATCGGGAAGATTTTCAACCCAGATTTTTCCCCCATGACCTTCTATAGCTAGCCTGCAAAAAGCTAAACCCAATCCTAACCCTTTGATTCTTTCATCCGGATGGGCCCTGGTATATTTATCGAAAATCTTATCAATATAATCAGGATCAACGCCTGAACCGGAATCCATGACCCAAAAACGGGTAACATTATTTTCTTCAGCTGCTCCAAACTCAATCCTTCCCTCTGTAGGTGTGAATTTGATAGCATTTTGGTAGATGTTTATAAGTACACGTTCCAGCATATCCCTGTCAGCGGTTAGTTGGGATATATCCGGGGCAATGTTTATGGTGACGTCTTGCTTTTTAGCGTTCGCCTGGGTGATCAAGGCTTTATTGGCAAAATTGATTAATTCGCCTGGATTGATTAACTCTTTTTTGGTTATTGGTTGACCAGATTCCAGACGGTTGATATCTAACAATGATTTGGTAAGGCGTAGGATTCGCTCTGTTGAGCGCTTTGCAATATCGAATAAAGAGTTAATTTCCGGATCATTGCTCCCTGGCAGAGATGCTTGAATGACATCAAGGCTTGAGATTACATTTGACAAAGGTGACCTCAAATCATGAAAAATCATTGAGGTCAGGTCTTCCCGAAGCTGATCTAATTTCTTCCGCTCAGAAATGTCCCGCAGGATCCACTCTAACCGACATTGATCCGCCATTTGAATTTGGTGAACATTAACCTGGATGGGAATCTCAACATCATTCTTTGTTGTCAGACAAGATTCGTAACTGCTGGATGTGTCTTCTAATAATTTGGAATAACCATCTCCGACGACATCCCAGTTGACTTCATGGATTTCATTGATGGTCATTGAATTGAGATCTTCCGATGAATAATTACTGGTTTTTGTTGTTCGAATATTGCACTCAGTAATTTTTCCATTCAAATCAGTGATGATGATGGGATCGATGGTGTTTTCAAATAGATCATGATAGCGTCTGTTAGTAATTTTTAGATCCTCATAGAGTTGAGCATTTTGAATGGAGAATCCCGCCAGGCTCCCGATGCCGGAAAGGACCTGGAGTGCATCACTTTCAAAAAAGCTGCTATAGGGATTGATCGCTTCCAGAACTCCTAAAACTTTGCCATGCAAGAAGATCGGGGCAGCTACGATAGCAAACGGTGATATTTCGGGATAAATAGCATTGGTTTGGGAGAAACGTTTATCATTGGAAGGATTTTGAACTATTTCTCCTAAACCGGTTTCTGCGACACAACCCGCGAATCCCTGCCCGATTCTGATCCGTTTTCCAACTAGGGAGGATTGAAGATTAATCGTATCATGTCTGGCAGCTTTGTATTCCAGATGCAATCCTTCTGGTTCTAAGAGGGAAAGAGTAACAGCTTCAACCTGTAGAGCTGCTCGGATTTCTTCTAAGATGTTCTGCAAGACATTCTCTAATCGCAAGGTAGATGACATTGCCGTAGCGCTGTTTGCCAGTGCAGTCATCACCCGGGCTTGCCGTTGACTTTCTCCATATAATTGGGCATTTAATACTGCAATTCCTGCCTGGTCTGCGATGGCATGCACCAATTCAAGATGATCTTCCTGGAGATGATTTGGTTCCGGATGAGCCAGGGTAATCACCCCGACCAGATTATTTCGAGCCATGATGGGGAGGGCAACGACTGATTTAGCACCAGTTGCGGTTTCTTCGTCATCCGGTCTTTGAAGCCAGCGTTCATCTTTGCTTGTATCCGGGATAATAACTGCATCCCGATTCTTTACAACCCAACCAGCTAGTCCATCATCCAGGGTTGAGCGAAGTTGTTCAGTAGTATGATAGATCCGCTGATCTTGAACGATGATAGCGGACTCCACGGGATTTTCTAGTTCATCCAGGACAATAATGCTCCCACTGATTGCTCCAATCGTGTTTAGGGAGAGAGAAAGAACCCGTTCTAGGACATTTGATAAGTCCAGAGTCGTAGCAATCTCCCTGCTTACTTGGTATAGGAGCTCGAGAGAAGTTTTTGGGGTATCTCTTAGCAGTTGTTCACTGGATGACTTGTTTTTAGCCATAAATAGATCTCTTTATTATTATATTAACCTATAATCTGGATGACTAAGTTGGTAACAACCTCCATCCAATCCCAGAGTTCTGG
>JAZFRV010000253.1:0-2662 GCA_036445875.1 Anaerolineales bacterium | reverse complement strand
GAGGAAACATCGCTTCTGCAGCAGCTGGCAATCAAGCTCAAGGGATAAGGAAATAACCTAGAACAGTGGCCTGAGATCCAGGATTCGATTTTTAGTTAAAGGAAACGGTATCCGAAAGGATACCGTTTCTTGTTTTAATGATCCCTAGTACAAAATAACACGCTGATTTAGATAATTTTGTCGTCTGTTCCCGCAGCCTGTCGAAGTAACTCGGTCTGTCCAACGTGGTAGCAGTCGTGAAAATATAGGAAAAACACCCAGCCTGCCAGGGTTTTTTCAGGTCTGTTGCGGTATGTTTTTAGGCGCTGGAGAGAATCCGAAGTCTCGTTTTCGAGAAGTTTAGTAAGAGTTATTTGAGTGTGATCGAGATGATCTATCAACTCATTTAGGTTCAATACTCCCTCACCATCATCCTGGATGGGGTCAGATTCTCTTTCGTAGTGAGATATGTTTATTCCAGGCAGGGGATTATCCTCTCCCAGCAGCCTGATGATATTGCAGCGGTTGGTGAGCAGATGACCAACTACCCAATTAAGACAGTTGCTCCGGAAGGGTAGCTGGAGCAGGCTGTCCTGATGAGAGAGTCCTTCTGTCTGCATCTTGACAATTTCTACATTCCTGGCAAATGCCGTCGATAAAACTTCTGTGGAAATCATAAGTATTTTCCCTTGGAATATCTTACAAAAAGTTGATCAGCTCTTTTTTGTCTTGCGGGAAAAGAGTTGCTTAGTGCGGTTTACAAATTCATCCATTTCCATTGCTTTTATGCTTTCTCCAATTAATGGCAGAGGGAGGTCATCCAATTTGCGGAACCGGACACAGGATTTACCGACATCATATCTTTTACCAGTTTTTTTATAGGAATCTTCAAATTCCTGATTGAGTTTTTCGTCCAGGTAGATGCCGGTCAGGTAGACCGCCATATGATTTTTCTGGTTGGCCAAGGCAGCATACATCAGAGGCTTTTTGTTATAAGTATCCGGATAGACCTCCAGGGGAACCTGGTAGGTGATCATGCCCCAATTCATGACCTCTTCATAACCATCGGGAAGGTTCTTGAGGATTATTTCCCGGACTTTTTTGATTGTTTCCCGACGTTCAAGAGGCAGTTCGGCTAAGTAGTCTGCAACAGTTGTGGCCTCGGATTTCATGGTCAGCTCCTCTACGAATAAAAAGTAATCTTCCTGTTAATAAAACTCTGGGCAATAAAATTCTATTAGCAGGTAATATGGAAAAGACCGATTATCTGATCCTGGCTTTCATTCCAGGCTTTGGTCGCATCAGGGGTGGGGCGGATGTCGACTACACAGTTCTGTTCCTTGAAAAATTCCGCTGCTTCCGGGGAAAGACGGACCTTGTCAAATTGACCGGCGCCGATCAGCAGGCGTTTAGCATCCTCCTGGAAAATATATTCCGCTTCAGCGAGGGAGATTTTGTGGGAGGTCCCGTAGATTTCCTTGGAGAGTTTCTTTTTGCGTTTTTTAACTTCTCCATCCAGACGGATCAGGATGTCGTGGCTGATCCGCTCACCGTCCACATCGATAAAACCAAAGCCAGTTTCTTCTAGTATAGGTTTAGTCATAGATCCTCCTTTTTTGATCCTTCATTGCCCCCTGTACGATGGTTTTTCTCACATTTGAGCTGGGAGAAACATTATTTATAATCTTCCCGGGCAGGATGGAAGGCATCAACCAACCGGCAGGGAGTGAGGGCTTTGCCGCCGTGCGGTACGCCGCCTGGAATCACAACAATCATGCCTGGTTCCAGGACCCGGGTATCTCCGTCCACGGTGAATTCAAATTTCCCTTCCAGAACATTGGCAATCTGCTGGTGAGGATGGCTGTGCTCGGGAAGTTCTGCGCCCGGATCCACATCCCAGTAAGCCAGGGTCATATCTTCGGAATGCACAAATTTTGCCCGGTAACCGGGAACGATTTCCCTCTCTTCTATGTCCTTAAGATCCAGATAACCCATTTAATCCTCCATTAATTACATGATGCCTTTATTTCCTCAGCCGGGGTAGAAAAAATGCCTGCAAAGGACCCGGCTGCAAACCGGCGCTGAGGGCATATCCAGTGCCGATCAGTAAATACCGAAGCATCCCGTTTTCCCGATTGTCGAATTATTATTAGGGTTCATTGTTGGTTAATGGCAGTTGGTCAAATATGTATTATTTTTTATCCGAGCTCTGAAAAAGAGAGGATCTGGCAAAGTCTAATTCCCCCATTTAGAGTATCATCCTTCGACTGCACTCAGGACAGGCCCTTCGATGGGCTCCTTCGACTACGTTCCCTTCGATTTCACTCAGGGTGGAGCAGGACAGGCCCTTCGTCGCGCTACTCAGGATGTCTGTTGATTGAAAAGATAATAATTTGATTGCCCCTTACAATTTTCTATCAACTAATAACTACTTAACATCCCACTCACTCCCTCACCAGCTCCGTTGTTGTGGGAGGGCTCATAAGCAGCCACCAGCTGATACCCAGGGCGATCAGGATCAGGACACATCCAATAAGAAGAATGCCATCGGGGCCAAGCGCTTCCAGCAGGTTAATAATGCCCCGGGATTGGATACTTCCTGTAGCTGCAGCCTGACCAGAATCAACTTCAATTGCTGCCCAATACCCGAAGATGGTCAGAGCTAAGGAACCAATGGTTAATA
>JAZFRV010000252.1:0-2797 GCA_036445875.1 Anaerolineales bacterium | reverse complement strand
ATATGAGACCTTCAATTGCCCCAGGGCTTGTACATCAAGCAGCCAGGAAAATTCCTGGTCCGCCTCATCTGGTGGTTCTAACAGTTCCCTTATTTCCGGAATTTGGGATGTAAAAATATCAAGGTCTTTTTCCAAACTGCGGAGAACGGGATTTGAAGATGATTGATTGTTTATGAGCTTAAGTAGATCCGGGTGAACTAGTAATTCTGACAGAATCGGTTGGAAAGTTCCCAACGGTTGAAGGGTATTTACTGCTGAAGCAAGCTGGTTTAAGGCAGAATCAGTATTACCGGATTTAATGGCCACTGAAGCTAATCCCAGGTAGGCCTGAGCCAGATCTGCTGGTTTTTTGGTTTCCAGGAAGATAGAGCTGGCCTTGATAAATTCTTCTTCAGATGAGGAGTTGCTTCCTTCATCCAGGAGAAGCCTGGCTTGTTCCAGATGCCACAAACCCAATTCGTAGCGGGAGGAATGTTGACGGGCCAGATCGTTGGCATTTACTAAATGGCGTTTGGACTCCGGGAAGTTCCCCGATTTTCGTTGAAGGGCTGAAAACCGGATTTCGAGATAAAACTCTAAGAATCCTTCCTTCACGAAATCTACAATCTCTTTGGATCGGTTAAAATTAATCAGGGCGATCGAATTTGCGCCTAGATCAAGTGTGAGGTCTCCTAAACTAGCATATGTATATCCTTGCGTACGTAGGTTAGATGTTTGTTTCGCTTTACGAAGAGCTGAGTCGAACCATTCCTTAGCTTTTTTATAATTCCCTAATGTGTGAGATAGAACTCCAAGGTTATTCATTAGAATTGCCTGCTGGTTTATGTTATTTAAATCCACCCACTGATTGAGAGCTTGTTGGTAGTGATTTTCGGCTTCTGTGTATTTTCCTTGGTTCCTTAATAAGATTCCCAAATCCATATGGACTAAAGCGGCTCTTTTTACATCATTATTCGATCTATAAGAATTGAGAGATCCCTGGAGATAAGACAAGGCTAACTTGGTATCCCCTAAATTGTTATAAATTAAACCAGTTTCCCTTTGAGTTTCGGCGAAATGTTTATTTTTTTTGCTCCTGGATTTCGATAGATCAATTGCCTTAAGTACATCATCCAAAGCTTTGGGATAACGACCAAGTATTCGATAAGTTGCTGCCCTCCAGGTATACGCTTGTGTAAGGCTATCAGTATCAATATAAACGAGTGGATGTTTTACTGCCTGGTGCAGCTGGGATAAACCGAGCAGAGGATCCCCAGACAAGGTTGTGGTGACACCCCGCAGTGCAAATAATTCAGGATAATATTCCATTCCTTTTTCAGGAAGAATTTTTAACCAGGCAGCGAGCAAGTTAATTCGGCCGCTGTGAAATAGAGGGCTGCTGGCCTGGTAAATTAATTCAGCCATGATTTTTGTATCATCAATTTCCTGAACCACCGCAAACGCTTTTTCCCAGGCAGAAGCTTCCCGGTAAACCTCTAGGAGACGATACAGAATCTGGGTGGTGTTTTCCGGGTTCTGAACCCGAGATTGATATTTCAAATAATCGCGGAACAAATGGTGATAGCGAAGCCAGGTGCTGCCATCTTCAATCGGCTGTACAAATAAATTATTTTGTTGTACTAGTGAGATCAATTTTGACCAATTTGTACCCCGGGGAGATTTGCCTAGAACACGCTTGCAGAAATCAGCATTAAATGTTTCTAGGTAAGAAGTCCTTAGTAAAAAATCCTGAAGGAGGGGGGATTGTTGAGTAAATACCTGTTCAGTCAGGAAGTTGAAAAGATCAACTCCTGACACCTTGGCTGCCTGGGATTGGCCGATCAGTCCCTGTGGAGCGGATTCGGCTGAAAGTAATAATCCTGTGATCCAACCTTCCGTTTCTATTGCCAGAGTCTGAGAGTCCTGATCAGTGATGTTAATTTGGTAATTATCCTTAAGTAGTTGTATGATTTCCGGGGGTTGAAAGGCCAGATCTTCAAATCCTAATCCCTTTACATGGGAACGACTGACCATCAAAGCTAAATCTGGTAGGTCAAACCGGGTCCGAGAGGAAAGAATAAAGTGGCTATTTTCGTCCATTTCCTGGCCAAACCGACTGATGAAATGATTGATCTGTTGGTTATTTTCAACCAGGTGGTAGTCGTCGAGGATAACAACAAAATATTCGGGGATATTTTTATAGATGTCATTTAACAGGGTTCGGTTTAATTGTTCTTGATCAAATAAGCCTGATGCAGAATTTTCGATCAGGGAAAATGTCTGCGAACCGAAAGCTGGAAAAATTAGCTGAATAGAGCTTAGGAGATGCGTCAGGAAACGGTGAAAATCTTGATCAAGAGGATCAAGGGAGAACCAGCAGATAGGATATTCTGCCAGGTGGGCATAGTCAACCAGCAATGAGGTTTTTCCATATCCTGCCGGAGCTGAAATCAATGTAAAACGGTAATCCAGAACATCGTCCAGCAGAGTCAATAGGCGGTTTCTGGTGATTAGATCCGACCGCCTGTGGGGTATGAGAATTTTTGTGCGTGTAACAGATACACTCATTAGTTTGAGTTTCTATAAATTGGGTAAGTAGAGAACCATTTCTATATTCATTATAGAGCAAAAATTGTTAGTAATACAGGAGGTTGAAGATATAGGATGGAGAATTGATAATATTGAATTTCCCCCATAATATCCACCCCTATCGAGAGTATTGTTTGTTATACTAGACGGAACAAACGTTCTATTATTTAATCAGATTGAGCAGGATGCGATGATCAATAACGGTTTTTATCGACCAGAAAGATGCCGG
>JAZFRV010000251.1:0-13369 GCA_036445875.1 Anaerolineales bacterium | reverse complement strand
TCAATGGTTCGATCGACGACACCATGATCCAAAAATGCAACCAAAGTTTTTGGAGGTATAGTATTAACAGAATATGGACCAATCATCTCGTTGACATACTTCGTATCTGGATAAGCTGGATTCTTGGTACTTGTGGAAGCCCACAAGACTCGCTGACGTTTTGCCTGTTGGGCTTTCAATTTGGCAAAACGGATCCCTTTCTCACCAAAAGTATCTTCATAATCCCGGTACGCTAACTTCCCACTCGCCACCGCAATTTTCCCAAGTAAATTCTCAATTTTTGTTATTTCCTCAGGAACATTAAGCGATTCCAGCATTTTATCTACCTTGGAATCGATCCTGGAGATGAAAAATGATGCAACTGAAGCGATATTCGAAATTGATTTACCCCCATCTACTCGTTTTTCAAGACCTGTCAAATACGCCTCTCTCACTTCCCGGTAACGATCCAAGCCGAAAATCAAGGTGACATTCACGTTGATTCCAGAAGCAATTGCTTCCGTAATTGCTGGTAGGCCAGCTTTAGTGGCCGGGATCTTTACCATCAGATTGGGACGATTAACTAAACTCCAAAGCTTTTTTGCTTCAATCACTGTTTTTTCATTATCATGGGCAAGGTATGGACTAACTTCAAGACTTACATACCCATCCCCTCCATTGGTCTGCTCGTAGAGGGGGCGGAATAGATCTGCAGCAGCCTGAATATCACTAATCGCCAGCTGTTCATAAATATCCTCTTTAGATAGACCTTCTCTAGTGAGAGACTCGATCTCATGATCATATTCATCAGACTGGCTGATTGCTTTATTAAAAATGCTTGGATTTGATGTAATTCCGCGAATTTCACCTCGGTTAACCATCCCGCTTAATGTGCCATCATTCAACAGTTTTCTTTCAATGTTGTCATACCAGATTGATTGTCCAATCTGGTTAAATTTTTTGAGTATCTCAGTCATTATTGTTTACCTTCTTCTTCAAGTTTTTTGACTTTATTTACCCGGCGTCTATGCCGTCCTTCCCCTTCGTCATCGCCTACAAATCTAGCTTCCAGGAACGCTTGTACTAATTCCTTTGCCAGTTCAATTCCTATAACTCGCCCACCAAGGCAAAGAACATTCATATTATCATGGACAACGCCTTGTTCTGCGCTGTAGGTATCATGGCAAGTCGCTGCATATACTCCCTTCATTTTATTTGCAGCAATACAGGCTCCAACTCCTGAACCACACAAGGCTATACCCAAATCTGCATTTCCGGATTGAATGTCTCGTCCCACTTTCTCGATAAAATCCGGGTAATCCACACTGTCTTCGGAGTTTGTTCCATGATCGATGACATCATGACCTAATTCACGAATCACAGCAACAACAGTATCTTTTATCGGATAACCACCATGGTCAGTTCCAACGGCAATACGCATTAGTCCACCTTCCTTAGAAGTTTTTCCGATCTTTTAATCACATTCTCAACAGTAAGCCCAAATTCTTCGTATATTTGTCCAGCTGGAGCAGATGCCCCGTAACGATCAACAGCCATAATTATGCCTAAATCACCCACCCATTCTCTCCATCCCAGGGATATTCCAGCCTCAACAGCTAATCGGGCTTTGAGATCAGGATTTAAAACTAAATCCTGATAGACCTGGTCCTGTTTACGGAAGAGTTCCCAGCTTGGAAATGAAACCAGTCTGACATTGATTCCTTCGGCTGCCAATTTCTGGCCTGCTTTTATAATTAAATCAACCTCAGAACCAGATGCCATCAAAATCAGATCCGGATCTTGTTCTCCTATATCAATCAGCACGTACGCTCCCCGCTCTACTCCTTCAGCTGGAGAATACAACGATCTGTCCAAGACAGACATGGACTGACGGGATAAAGCCATCACGGTTGGACCATCTTTACGGCGCAATGCAATAGCCCAGGATTGTGCTACCTCATTTGCGTCACCGGGTCGCAATACAACCAGGTTTGGGATAGCCCTTAATGCTGTAAGATGTTCAACCGGCTGGTGAGTTGGGCCATCCTCTCCAACTCCTATGCTGTCATGCGTAAAAACCCAGATACTCTGGATATGAGAGAAAGCAGATATGCGAATCGCTGGACGCATATAATCAGAAAACACCAGGAATGTACCCCCATATGGGATAATCCCGCCGTGATAAGCCATGCCATTAATTACTGCGCCCATTCCGTGTTCTCTCACACCAAAGTGGAAGTTCCTTCCCTGGTATTGCCCCACCTGAAAGTCCGGAATTCCCTCTATCCAGGTCTTGGTTGAAGGTGCAAGGTCAGCTGACCCACCCATCAATTCTGGAACAACTGCAGCGATCGAATTCAGAACTTTCCCTGATGCGGCTCTGGTCGCCATTCCCTTAGCATCAGCGGGGAATTCTGGAATTGAATTTTCCCAATTCTCAGGTAAATTACCAGCTAATCTTCGTTTTAATTCAGCCGCCTCAGCGGGATATTCAACTGAGTATGAGTTAAACAATCCATTCCAATGATCTTCTGATCCAACACCCTTCCCGAGGGTTTGGCGGAAAGAATCCAGTACTTCTTCCGGGATATAAAACCGGGGCTCTATGGGCCAATTCTGGGCTTTTTTTGCCGCATCCAATTCTTCATCCCCGGGAGGTGAACCATGAGCAGCGGCTGTATCCTGTTTAGTAGGCAGCCCAAATCCAATATGTGTTCTGCAAATTATGAGTGATGGGCGGGAATCCTTTTTTGCATCTTGGATTGCCAGGTCGACTGCTTCAACATCATTTCCATCATCAACCTTGAGCACTTGCCAACCATAAGCCTCAAATCTTGCTCCTCTATCTTCTGTAAATGCCAGGTCTGTGCTGCCATCAATTGAGATCCTGTTATCATCATATAAATAGATTACTTTCCCCAACTGCAAATGCCCTGCCAGAGAAGCGGCTTCAGCTACTACGCCCTCCATTAAATCCCCATCAGTCACCAATCCATAGGTATAGTGATCAATTATCTGGAAATCAGGACGATTATAGATTGCAGCAAGATGAGCCTCTGCAATTGCAAATCCGATTCCGTTCGCAAATCCCTGTCCCAAAGGTCCGGTGGTTGTTTCAACACCCGGAGTCAATCCATATTCCGGATGTCCTGGTGTTAAACTACCCCACTGTCGAAATTTCTTTAATTCGTCTAGAGATAGAGCATACCCGGTCAAGTGCAATAAAGAGTACAACAACATGGATCCATGTCCCCCAGATAAAATAAACCGGTCTCGATTAGGCCATTTCGGATTACTGGGATTGTGGCGTAAATGCCGGGTCCACAATGAATAAGCCAACGCAGCAGTACCCATCGGTAATCCGGGATGACCTGAGTTTGCTTTTTGGATTGCATCGGCTGATAAAAACCGGATTGTATTTATAGCCTTTTCTTCAAGCGATTTCCCTTGATTCATAATACATCCTCCATATTATTTACTTAGTGTTGGTGGGAGCGAAAGGATATGTCGCTAGATCCCGGCATGTGCAATGTAGATATGCTCTTTATATAAAATCTTACAAGTCTAATTCAATTCTATATTTAAATCAAATTAACACCTATTTTACCCTATGCGATAACCCTTTTCCTTCAATTCTCGGCAGGCACAATTAACATCACCATATCAGTGTGCTTCTAGAAACAGGGAACAAATTGATTAAGATTCTTTTTCAAAGCTAATAATAAGCCTACCATCGCTTTCTTTTATTTGATTCAAACAATAAAAATTAAAATACAATGATAAGTAAATAATATGATATTCATCACCTTCATTTATGGATGAATTTGTTATACTACTGGTAAGAATGCTTGTGAAATTTTTCATTTGATCTTTATTGGTAATCCCAACCTGCTTTCATTACCGGTTTCCTAAAAGTACTCCTAACAATTGAATAATCGGATTCCATCCATTCACAGGGAGGATGTTATGTCTCAAACTTTGGCTACCCGCACCTCATCATTCTTTGAGGAAATCGTTGCCGAGACCTCAGGAATCGGGGCAAATCTTAACACCTGTATCCAATGCGGAACTTGTGGTGGATCTTGTCCATCTGCTGCAGATATGGACCAGACACCCCGAACCTTATTTGCCATGATCAATGAAGGCTTAAGGGAAGATGTGCTGAAGAGTAACACACCCTGGTATTGCGTCTCCTGCTACTATTGTATGTCCCGGTGCCCACAAGATATCCATATTACCGATATTATGTATGCCCTAAAACGAATGGCTATCGAGGCTGGCTATTATCAAAAAACCAACAAAGCCAAAGCACCGGAGTTCTCTGAGACCTTTATCGGCTATGTAGAAAATAATGGTCGTAGTTTTGAATTGGGCGTAGCATCCAGATATCACCTTCGTTATCACCCCCTAGGCGCTGTTAAAATGGCCACTGGTTTTGGCTTGAAGATGATTACCAAAGGTCGCATGGATTTTACCCCACCAAAAATTAAGGGAATCACTCAACTTAAAGCGATCCTAAAGAAGTCAAAAGAGCTTGGAGGTGAAGCATGAAGTACGGATACTATCCCGGATGCTCCATGGAAAAAAATGCCCGTTCATACCACACATCATTGATGTCTATAGCGGAACCTCTTGGTCTAGAGCTCAATGAAATTGAAGATTGGAATTGTTGTGGAGCTACAGAGTATTTCTCTATTGATGCGTTACCTGCCTATGCGCTGGTAGGAAGAAATTTAGCTCTAGCTTCTGAGCAAAATGGAGCTGAAAGGTTAATAGCGCCCTGCAGCGCTTGTTTTTTAAATTTGAAGAAAACTGATCACGTGATGGGAGAATACCCGGAAGTTAATCAGAAAGTTAATACTGCACTAAAAGCAGGTGGTCTTAACTACCAACCCGGTTCCGTTTCAGTCCATCATATATTGGAGATTATCGTAAAGGATGTTGGATTGGAAGCTATTGAAGAAAAAGTTCAAAAACCACTGCACGGTTTAAAGGTTGCTCCTTATTATGGCTGCCTGATACCTCGACCTGCTGATATGGAGAGTTTTGACGATCCGGAGCATCCGACCTCGATGGATGGATTATTAAGATCTTTAGGCGCAACTGTTATCAATTATCCCCTCAAAGCCCAATGCTGTGGTGGTCATCTGACCCAGATCAGTGAGGAAACAGCCCTGGAACTCATCCGCCGATTATTGAAAAACGCGGCTGATAACGGCGCAGACATTATCAGTACTATCTGCCCGATGTGCCAGCTCAACCTGGATGCTTACCAGGACTCAGTCAATGCTCATTTTAAAACAAAATATAAAATTCCTATTGTCTATTTTACACAACTAATCGGACTGGCTTTTGGAGTCCCTGAAAAAGAGCTTGGTATTGGAAAAGAGATAGTATCCGCCCAACCAGCACTCGCAAAAATCACTAATAAAGCACCAGAAGGCGAATTGGCTTACTGATAGTGAAATTGTCAGAGGAGTGATGATCAATGAATAATTCAAAAGAGCAAAACGAAAAAGTTGGCGTTTACATCTGCCGTTGCGGCTCCAATATCGCTGGTATTATCGATGTTGAAGGTGTTGCCAAGTGGGCTGAAGGTAATGCCAATGTTGAAGTCTCCCGTGAAAACCAATTCATGTGCTCTAGCACAGGTCAGGAATTGATAGAAAACGACATCAAAGAAATAGGATTAACTCGAGTCGTGGTTGCCTCCTGCTCTCCGCATATGCATGAAAAAACCTTCAGGGAAGCTACCGAAAGAGGTGGTTTAAATCCCTATCTATTCGAAATGGCCAACATCCGTGAGCATGGATCCTGGGCAACGAACGATAAGGAAGCTGCCACCCAGAAAGCAAAAAGTCTAATAAACGCCGCAGTAGAACGGGTGGTACACCACCAACCACTGGATAAAATACCCGTGGATATTAACCCGGCAACCTTGGTTGTAGGAGGCGGGATCACCGGTATAACTGCCGCCCTGGAGCTTGCCGAAGGTGGGAATAAGGTATATCTCGTAGATAAAGAACCATCAATTGGTGGTCATATGGCTCAGATCGATAAAACATTTCCGACACTGGACTGTTCTGCCTGTATCCTTACACCAAAGATGTCTGATGTTGGAAATCATCCCAATATCGAGTTGATGACCTACAGCGAGGTTGAGTCAGTTGATGGTTATATTGGAAATTTCAGTGTCGCGGTCACAAAGAAAACAAGTTATGTCAATGATAAATGCACCGCGTGTTCGGACTGCGAAGAAATATGTCCTGTAAGCGTATCCTCCGAATTTGATGTTGGCATCGGTACAAGGACTGCTATCTACCGTCCATTCCCTCAGGCAATACCCAATACATATACTCTGTCAAAAACAACAGATGACTCTCAATGTGTAGCCGGATGTCCTATCCATCAAAATGCCCACGGTTACATTTCACTCATTGCCCAGGGCAAATACGAAGAAGCTGTGGGCCTTATCGTTGCAGATAATCCCCTTCCAGGAATATGCGGGCGAGCCTGTGCCCATCTTTGTGAAGATGTCTGTGACCGCGGAAATGTTGATGAACCCATCTCAATTGCCTATTTGAAGCGCTTTGCAATGGATAAAGTTGGAGATTATGAATTGCAGAGACCGGAAAATGAGCAAAAGCAGCGGGTTGGGATTGTTGGTGCTGGTCCTTCAGGACTTGCCTGCGCCTATGATTTAAGAAAGAATGGGTATCAAGTAAAAATATTCGATGCTTTACCTACTGCTGGAGGTATGTTAACGGTTGGAATTCCAGAGTATCGACTGCCAAAAGAACAACTCGAAAAAGAAATTGGAAAAATCAAAGATATTGGCGTTGAATTTAAGCTAAATACAAAGATCGGCCAAGATATCACCTTGAAAGAGTTAGAAAAACAATTTGATGCAGTTTATGTTGCCACTGGTGCCCATGAAGAAAGGAAAATCGGGATCCCAGGAGAAAACCAGGATGGAGTCCTAAGTGGTATTAAGTTCCTCAGAGATGTCAGGCTGGGAAATAAGATTAACTTAGGTGAAAACATCATCGTTGTTGGGGGTGGCGATTCAGCAATTGACACAGCCCGAACAGCCAAACGTTTGGGAGCAAAGAACGTAACCATCGTTTACAGACGCAGCAGAAAAGAAATGCCAGCTGCGTTTTATGAAATAGAAGAGGCGATGTATGAGGGAATAAGCATCGAATTCCTAACCAATCCCGTCTCGGTTAATGGAAACAACAAGGTTCAAGAAGTCACTCTTCAGAGGATGAAACTTGGCACCCCAGATGATAGCGGTCGACGCAGACCAATACCAATCGAAGGATCTGAGTTTGATGTTCCCTGCGATAACATCATCATCACCATTGGCCAAAGGCCGGATATTGGACCTCTCTTGTTAAAAACCAATAAATGGGGCAGCGTTGAAGTGGATCAAGTCACTTTGCAGACGAGCAGGAAAAAAGTGTTTGCTGGCGGTGATTGTGTTGTTGGTCCAGACACTATCGTTGGAGCTATGGCTCAAGGTAAAACAGCAGCCGAATCAATCCATCGAATGTTTCAAAAACTTGACATGTATGAAGGTCGGGAAAAAGAAGGCGCATATTACAGCAATATAAAAGTGGATTTAGATGGAAGGGTAATAGCTAAAAGAGCTAGGATTCCCACCATTCCTCTGGAAGAGAGGGATGGATTCAAAGAGGTCAATCTAGGATTCACAGAAGAACAAGCCCAGAGAGAAGCAAACCGGTGCTTACATTGTTCTATTTGCTGTGACTGCCATTTATGCGAAACTGTATGTCAACCGAATGCCATTGATTATTCAATGGAGGAAGAAACTGTCTTTCTCAGTGTCGGGAATATCATTGTCGCTACTGGTTATCAGCTTTTTGACTCTCGGCGGATTCCACAGTACGGATATGGACGCCTTGACAACGTGTTTACCAGTTTCGAATTTGAAAGGATGATAACAGCATCTGGACCAACTGAGGGACATATCGTGCTGCGAGATAGAAAAACCGAACCAAAGAGGGTAGCGATCGTTCATTGTGTGGGTTCAAGAGACCTGAATTACAATGAGTATTGCTCTAAAGTGTGTTGCATGTACTCAATAAAATTCGCTCACCTGGTGCATGAACATTTGCCGAATGCTGAGGTGTACAACCTTTATATTGATATGCGAACACCCGGCAAAGGATATGAAGAGTTCTATCATCGCCTGCTGGAAGAAGGAACTCACTTTATTCGCGGTCGGGTTGCAGAAATTTCTGACGCAGCCAGTCAGCCTGAAGAAGAGGGCAAGCTGATGGTTCAAGTGGAAAACACATTGATCGGAAAACAGCAGCGTATCCCAGTAGATATGGTGATATTGAGCGCCGGAATGGAAGCTCAAGCAGACTCAGCAGAAGTTTCCCATCTATTTAAGATGGGTTGTGACTCTTCCGGATTCTTCAATGAACGACATCCGAAATTAGCCCCTGTAGCTACCATGACAGAAGGTGTTTTCATCGCAGGTGCCTGCCAAGGTCCTAAGGATATTCCAGATTCAGTAGCTCAGGGAGGAGCTGCCGCCTCTCAAGTAGCCAGTTTAATCGGACAAGGAACTGTAATGATGGAACCAGTCCGGGCTAGTATCAGAGAGGATGATTGTTCTGGATGTCGTATCTGTAATAACCTTTGCCCCTACAGCGCCATTGAGTTTATTGTTGATGATGAGGTTTCTGAGGTGATCACCGCTCTTTGTCAGGGTTGTGGAACATGTGTGGCTGCTTGCCCAAGTAATGCAATCGATGGTGCTCACTTTACCAATATCCAGGTAATATCTCAACTTCAAGGTATGTTGTGGGATGTTCAACCTGAGCCCGAAAAGGCTAACGCATAAGAGGAGGAATTTGATGAGTGATCATTATGAACCAGTAATCGTAGGATTCTTGTGCAATTGGTGTTCTTATCGTGCGGCTGATTTAGCTGGAACTTCCCGAATAAAATATGCCCCAAATATGCGTGCAATCCGGGTGATGTGTTCAGGACGTGTTGACCCGCAATTTGTGCTCACCGCATTTATTAACGGAGCTGATGGTGTGCTGATTGCTGGCTGCCATCCTGGAGAATGCCATTATGTGAATGGAAATATCAAAACTATGCGACGTTTCCTGCTGCTGAAGAAGACCCTTACTCAATGGGGCATTGAGGATGAACGTGTGCAGTTACTCTGGGCCTCCGCTTCAGAAGGAATCCACCTGGCAGAAAAAGTAAATGCGATGACTGAAGAACTTCGAGCTCTGGGCCCGCTCCGCTGGCACGAAAAAGTCCTGGGGGAAAATGGAAAAGTTCCAGTAGCTGTGAAGGAGGCATAACATGACCGAAAGTGGAAAACCAAAATTGGCGATGTATTGGGGGGCGTCATGCGGCGGATGTGAAATTTCTGTCATCAACATCCACGAGCACATCCTGGTCGTCGATGAGATCTTTGATATTGTCTTCTTCCCCTGCATTGCGGATTTTAAATATCATCATGTAGAATCCTACCCTGACAAACATATCGACGTTTGTTTATTTAATGGCGCTATTCGTAATTCAGAAAATGAGGAGATGGCTCACTTGCTGCGAAAGAAATCAAAGGTACTGGTCGCTTATGGTTCCTGTGCCTATGAAGGCTGTATTCCTGCTCTCTCAAATCTGACTACAAAAGATGCCACCTTTAACAAAGTCTACTTCGATAATCCTTCTATTGATAACCCAGATAGAATTCTTCCCCAAACATCAACAGACATGCCGGAAGGCACCCTGACATTACCCACTTTCTACCACACCGTGAAATCACTGGACCAGGTAGTTGACGTAGACTATTACCTTCCTGGTTGTCCTCCAGAACCACCCCAGATCTGGGCAGTTCTCCAGGTAATTGTTGGGGGATTACTTGAAGGAAAACCACTTCCTCCGGCCGGGGCTATCGTTGGCGCCGGAACCACTGCCCTTTGTGATGAATGTGAACGGGAAATACAGGAAAAGTCGATCGACCGCTTTTACCGTCCCTATCAATTAGATCCAGACCCGGATCAATGCCTGCTTGAGCAGGGCATTATCTGCATGGGGATAGCAACTAGGTCCGGATGCGGAGCCCTC
Source organism: Anaerolineales bacterium (assembly GCA_036445875.1). GTDB lineage: Bacteria > Chloroflexota > Anaerolineae > Anaerolineales > UBA11858 > B10-G9. The sequence goes on along the minus strand of JAZFRV010000251.1, from coordinate 3,268 downwards.
TGCCCAACAGTAGGTATGGGCTGCCGGGGTTGTTACGGCCCTCCAGAAGGAGTGATCGATCAAGGTGCCAAGATGCTTTCAGCAATCGCCTCTGTGATAAATGCAGGTGATGAAACAATGGAAGATGACGAATTGGAACATGTAATCCAGGAAGTTATCGATACCATTCCAGATCCTGCTGGCACATTCTACCGATTCAGCATGGCACACTCAATTCTCCGACGTGTCAAGAACGGAAAAGGAGATTCGTAATGGAACGAATTACTATAGACCCAATCACTAGATTGGAAGGCCACGGAAAAATCGAGATCTTCCTTGATAAAAAAGGAAATGTGGAAAATGCCTATCTGCAAATCCCTGAACTGCGTGGATTTGAGCAGTTTTCCATCGGTCGGCCAGCTGAAGAGATGCCCCGCATCACCAACCGGATCTGCGGTGTGTGCCCTGAAGCTCACCACATGGCTGCTACCAAAGCCCTCGACGCACTCTTTGATGTTGAACCTGCCCCGGTTGTCAAAAAACTTCGAGAGCTTTTCTATTCCTCATTTTACGTGACCGATCATTCAGTTCACTTCTATGCCCTGGGTGGACCAGATTTTATCCTAGGTCCGGACTCGGATCCCGCAGAAAGGAATATTCTGGGGGTAATCCACAAAGTCGGTGTTGATATCGGAATACAGGTGATAGAGTGCAGGAAAAGAAATCACGAAGTGATCAAGATACTCGGAGGCAGAGCTATTCATCCAGTAGCTGGTTTGCCCGGTGGTTGGAGCAGAGCCATGACCAAGGAGGAACAAAAGACTATCCTGGGGTGGGCAAAAGAAAACGTGGATTTTGCATTATTCACATTAAAAATATTTGATGATATTGTACTCGCCAACCAGGCTTATGTTGACCTGATCGTCTCCGACGCTTTCACCCATGAAACGTATTATATGGGTACAGTGGATGAGAAGAACCAGATCAATTTTTATGATGGTTTGATTCGTGTCACAGGCCCGGACGGAAAGGAATTTGTTAAGTACCCCGCCAAAGATTATGCCAAGCATATCGCCGAGCGGGTTGAACCCTGGTCATACTTGAAATTCCCTTATCTTAAAGATGTGGGATGGAAAGGGTTTGTAGACGGAGTAGATAGTGGTGTTTACTGTGCGACACCACTCTCAAGGTTTAATGCAGCGGACGGTATGGCCACACCTAAGGCTCAAGAACATTTTGAGCGGTTTTATGAAACCCTGGGATCTACAAAATCAAATGGTCGCTACTCACCTATCCATCACCGCCTGGCAACTCACTGGGCTCGAATAATCGAGCTGCTTTATGCCGCAGAACGCATGCAGGAGCTGGTGGAAGATCCAGAAATCACGGATCCCAATGTCAGGCCGATAATAACCAATACACCTACAGAGGGCATTGGAAGTGTTGAAGCACCCCGAGGAACCCTAACCCATCACTACAAGACAGATGAAAATGGGATCTTGACTGATGTTAACCTGATAGTGGGCACCACCAACAACAATGCACCCATTGCTATGTCCATCAAAAAAGCCGCCAAAGGGTTGATCAAAAATGGAGAAGTGAGTGAAGGATTGCTCAACACGATTGAGATGGCATTCAGGAATTACGACCCCTGTATGTCCTGTGCGACACACTCTTTGCCTGGCCAGATGCCTTTGGAAATTCAAATTCATGATGCTGATGGCAATTTAATAGTTACTCAAAGCCAGTACATCGATTAACGGATAAGAATTATTAATTATCCGGTGTAAAACAAAGTAACCAGTGACCAGCAGCATCTGGCTGGTCACTGGTTACTTTTATTTAGATCAAATATGAAAACAATCATTATCGGCTTAGGCAATCCCATCCTTACTGATGACGGAGTTGGTGTAAAAGTCGCCCAGCAGCTGGAAGAGATCATCGACAGGGATGCCCATCCAGAACTGACCATTACGGAAGCCAGTGTGGGAGGATTGCGTTTAATGGAAACCCTGCTTGGTTTTGACCGGGTTGTTCTTATAGATGCATATTATCTAAACGAGGAAACCACTATACCCGGAACAATACACCACTTGACTCTCTATGATCTGCGCTCTGTAAGCCCCACCCAGCACAGCACATCTGCCCATGATACCTCCCTGGTAACAGCCCTTGATGCGGCTGATAAAATGGGTTACAAGGTTCCCAGAGAGTGCAGAATCTATGCAATTGAAGTAGAAAATATCCTTGAGTTCAGTGAAACACCAACACCTGCTGTTGCCAAAGTTATTCCAATAGTCACTGAACAAATCATCACTGAATTATCTCTAAAAATCCGCTGAATATTCGTTCTCAACCCGCTCAGCATGAAGAATGACACCTGTTTTGATGTGCGGTCTATGATATATTTTTGATTATCTTCTGATGTAACCATCTTGAATTATGGAAAACTTATTAATTCAGAGGTTAAACCCTGAACACAATTTCAGCTATCGTTTATATAGGGTATCTGCAGATTGGAAAACATCAAATTCATTCCCATAGAAAGGCTAATTATTTCTGTCCTGGTCTCACTGTAATCAGTCCAGTCGAGGTTTGTTATGAAAAGTATTTACCGTAAAATCTTTTTTGTTATCACCTCCATTTGTGTCCTTCTTTTTTCTGCTGCTATGATTCATTCCTATACCGCTGAAAGTCCGGAAATATCATCCCAGGACCAAGTAGAACAACAAATATTATCTGCGCCAATAAAACCCGAAGATGATACCTGTATCCAGTGCCATGTTGATGAGAACTTCACAAATATCTGGACTCCAATTGCTCGCTGGGTACTATTTGGAGCTGTCGGAGTTTTTTTCCTTTTCGGTTTTGCCCGCAGCGCTAGTGTCTGGAGATCCCGCGAAGCCTGGATCCCTATTCCCAAGCGGATATCGCTCTACCTCGATGATCGCTTCCAGTTATCAGATTTCCTGAAACCGATCCTCAGTAAACCTGTTCCAGACTGGCAGAGACGTTGGTGGTACTGCCTGGGCGGATTAACTTTCTTTTTATTTGTTGTTCAGGGTATTACCGGAATCATGCTGGCGTTTTACTACCAGCCGACACCTGCAGAAGCATACGCGAGTATTCAATTTATAGAAAACGAAGTTCTGCTAGGATCCGCTGTCCGGATGATCCACCACTGGTCTGCCAATGGAATGATTGTAATGGCCTGTGCTCATATGCTGCGGGTCTTTATCATGGGTGCTTATAAACCGCCCCGGGAATTGAACTGGATTTCAGGTGTGGC
>JAZFRV010000250.1:0-6669 GCA_036445875.1 Anaerolineales bacterium | reverse complement strand
CTTCATAGGAGAGAAGTTCCATCTCATCTGAATTGCCTAGGATCCGGGCGAAGAGTTCCTGGAAAGCCGCTTTCCGGCGGGCTTTCTTATAGTCATCCATTGCCTGAATTAGGTCGTTTTCAAACATATCATAGCCCTGGTTCAATTCACATCAAGTATATCCGATATATTCATATCCAGGATGATGTACAAGGTATAACGACTGAAGAGCAACATCACGGTCTTGGATCAGGAACGGGCATTAAAAATCGCAAAATAGATTGTCTGGTAAACTAAGTTTATAAAGACGGGTAGATCTTTCCAGGATAATTAATGAAATATGTAAGCGTTAGTGAAATGATCACAATAGAACATGCAGCAGATCTATCTGGTCATTCTTATAGCGCGATGATGGAGGCCGCCGGGAAGGGGTTGGCAGGTGTAATTCAGAGGAGATTTGGGGATTTACCGGAAAAACGGATTACTGCATTGATTGGTTCCGGTAATAATGGTGGTGATGCACTGGTAGCCCTGGATTATCTGCTTTCGTGGGGGTGGCAGACCTCAGCCTTAATATTAAGGGATCGTTCTCCCCAAGACCCGCTTTTGAACCGAGTTCGTGAAAGAGGAGGATCCATTCTGGAGTGTAGTGAGTTCGCAAAGAGCCAAGAATCCATTTTAAATGAACTTAACAGCGCCAATTTTGTTCTTGATGGAGTACTGGGTACTGGTATAAAATTACCAATAAAGAAGCCGCTATCGCAGCTGTTGGGATTTGTCCAACAAGTTCTGAATAACCTAGATAAAAAACCATTCATCATCGCTGTAGATTGCCCATCCGGGATAGATTGTGATACTGGAGAAGCCGCTCAGAGCTGTTTGAAGGCTGATCTCACTGTCACCATGGCGGCGGTTAAACAGGGATTACTCCGTTTTCCGGCTTATGATTATATCGGTGATCTTAAATTTGTTGGCATAGGATTGCCAGAGGAATTCCCAGAAATGAACACTATAAAGCGTGAAGTTATTGAATCTGATTGGGTAAAACAGATCCTGCCAAAAAGACCATTATCTGCTCATAAAGGTGTATTCGGGACTGCATTAATCATTGGTGGCTCAGTGAATTATCCCGGAGCAGCTATCCTGGCAGGGGAATCCGCCTACCGGTCAGGAGTTGGATTGGTTACCATCGCTGTTCCGAAATCAATTTACTCCGGAGTTATCGGTACTCTCCTGGAAGCAACCTGGATCCAACTAGATGATATGGATGGATCAATATCTTCCTCGGCCATTGAGCAAATCAAAGGTTCCCTAAACCGGCCAACAGCTTGCTTGATTGGCCCGGGGTTGGGAACAAATTTCAGTTCCAGGGATTTTCTTTATAAAGTACTCCGTCTCGATGATCTCCCACCACTAGTTCTAGATGCAGATGGCTTAAGATTGGCTGTGGATAGCAAAAAATGGCCTGAATTATTGCCTGCTGGTAGTGTCTTAACACCGCATCCGGGTGAAATGGCTTACTTAACTGGTTTGGATGTAGAAGAAATTCAGGCAGAACGAGTAGCCATCGCTGAAAAATATGCTCAAAAATGGCAGCAGATATTGGTGCTCAAAGGAGCACACACCGTTATTGCAGATCCGGGAGGGCAAACAAAGATCTTGGAATCTGCCCAGCCTGAATTGGCCAGAGCCGGCAGCGGGGATATCCTGGCTGGCATAATTACTGGATTGATTGCCCAGGGAGTACCACAATTTGAGGCTGCCGCAGCCGGGGCTTGGATCCATGCTAGAGCTGGGTTCATAGCAGCAGAAAAAAGAGGAAGTTCTGCCTCTGTAATTGCAGGTGAGATTTCAGATGCAGTAGGAATAGTTTTGCAGGAATAAACTATTTTTGTAACTGGAACGATAAAAAAACCCGGGTTAACCCGGGTTTTTTATTACGAATATCAACTTGTAGGGGAATATTTATTCCTCACCCTGGTCGGCGGCTTTTTTACCACCCTTGGTGACTTTGTCGAATTTCTGTTTCTGTTCTTCCAGAATTACCCGTCCCTGGTCCTGAATCTTTTTAGCTTGTTCTTGAGCTTTCTGGGCGTATTCCTGGGCTGCGAGTCTGGCATCTTCAGCTGCTTTTTCTGCCCGCTGGCGGGCTTCTTCAACTGTTTCAACCGCCATATCCTTCAACTCCAGGCTTCTATCAATGATAACCTTTCGGGTTTCTTCTCCGGACTGAGGTGCTAATAATAAAGCGGTGATAGCTCCGGCGATACCCCCAAGTAATAACCCGGACATAAATGCGCCAAATTCATTGCTGCTGTCAGACATAGTTCACACTCCTATATTGTTTTTTTCCCCGGTTAATCTTTCTCTGATTTGAAAAAACTCAGGATTTTATTTAGTCCAGCCAGGTACTGATTAAGTTTCAGGACAGGTTCAACCAGGTGTTCACTGAGAAATACGGTTGTTCCCCGTAATGTATTGGCTGTTTCATTCGTAGAATCCAGGATGGGTTTGATTTCATTTTGCAGGAGCAAGGTCAATCGAGCCAACTGAATGACGAGAATGACCATCACACCGCCGACAAGAAGAAATTCTAAAGCCATGAAAATAATGAAAATATCCCTCACGCGGGCAGTATCTGTTCCGGGCCGAAGCAAAAGTACCAAACCTGTTACAACCAGGGCAAGCAGGAGTAGACTGCTGATGATGATAGCGACTTTTTTGCCGCCAGATTGTGGTACCTCCGCTTGGATTTCTTCTTCGTCGACTAAATCCAAAGGGATAGTTTCCCGTAATGTTTGTTGGGATTCTGCCATAATAGTCAGATTATAACATATTCTCTTTTGCCAGAATTTTCATCACCAGCAATACATAAATTCGATTGATTTCTGTTATTTGTGAGCGGTAGATGGATCGTTGCTCTCTGAAAACCAGGTAGGGGATTGAGGTTGAGTAGATTAAATGGTCGAGGCTTATCCAATTTATCGATAAGCCTCATGGAGATCAGGTGGAGATGGCGGGAATCGAACCCGCGTCCGAAAAATTCAACCACATGGACGTCTACGAGCGTAGGCAATTGTTCTTTTTTATCAGATGGACGACAACTGCCAAAAGTCTCATCTGATTAGCCGCTGGGACCCGAAAGCCCCACTTGAACCGGAGCAGCGGCGTCATCCGACTGCACTCCTGCTTTCTGACGTTCATTCTCCTCCAGCAGGAGATTGAAGAAGGTGAACGAGATTGCTTCTGACAGCAATCGTCTGTCTTACCCAGGCTTATGCAGCGAGGGGAAGAGCAGCATATTCAGTGCGGTTGGCACTTAAGGTTTTGCGCTGATTTATCGAGAACGGCGCCTCTCGGCTCGCAATCCGGGGCCAATCTCTTCCGTCGATACCTTTCATCCCCGGTGAAGTCATTATATCACAGCAGGGTTAAGGTCCTTCAGAGGTGTAATAGAAGGATATTAGAAACAATAATCCCGAATTTCCTCTATCGGCTTGGAGATTTATTCCTTGATTGGAGTTGGCTCTATGCAATCTTCATGGAGACCACAACTCATTCTCCAGAAACGATTATCCTTCAGGAGGAGGTCTTCTGCTTCAACAGGCCCCCAGGATCCAGGATCGTATACAGCGAGCTCAGCTGTAGATTGATCTTCCCAGGATTGAATTAATGGATCAATGATTTTCCAGGCGGTTTCAATTCCATCGCTTCGGGTAAACAGCGATGGATCCCCAGCGATGGCTTCGCTTAACAATCTCTCATATGCTCCCGGCAAGATTACATCATCAAAGAATCGTTGGTAATGAAATTCCATATTTACCGCACGCATATTTTGTTCTGAATCTGGTTCTTTTGCTTCAAATTTTAAATGAATCCCTTCATCGGGTTGGATGCATATTGAAAGGATATTTGGGGTTAATTCATCAGGGTTTGAAAGGCCAAACATAAGGTGGGGTGGTTTTTGGAACTCGATTGTGATTTCAGTTGCTTTTCTTTTGAGTGATTTCCCGGAGCGAAGGTAAAAAGGAACCCCCTTCCAGCGCCAATTATCAATATAAAGTTTCAGGGCAGCGAAAGTCGGTGTTCGCGAATATTGGGCTACTCCATCTGCATCGCAGTACCCAATATATTGTCCTGCTGCAGAATCCTCACGCAAAAGAGGTCGAATAGACCTCAGCAGCTTGACCCGTTCATTTCGGATTGCATCAGCATTAAATGAAGCCGGCGCTTCCATAGCCACTAGAGAGAGAAGCTGGAAAAGATGATTTTGGAACATATCTCTCAAGATGCCTGCTTTATCATAATATCCAGCCCGGTGACCAACATCCACGGACTCTGCAACAGTGATCTGGATATTATCAACATATCGTCTATCCCAAACGGGTTCAAAAATAGTGTTCGCAAAGCGGAAAAATAATATATTCTGAGCAGTTTCTTTTCCGAGGTAGTGGTCAATACGGTAAACCTGATCTTCAGCAAACACCTGGTGGATGGTTTGGTTCAATTCCTGAGCGGTTTTAAGATCCTTGCCAAACGGTTTTTCAATAATTACATGTTTCCAGGGAGCGGATATTGATTGATCCTGGCTGGCCAGACCGGCTTTTCCAAGATTTAGAATAGTCTGATGATAAAACTCAGGAGAGATTGCCAGGTAATATAGTCTATTGGAGTGTTTTTCTTCCAGTTTATCTAGTGCCTTGGCCAAGTTGTGGAAATCATCTTCAGCTCCAAGATCTCCCGTCTGGTAATAAATATTTTTAGAAAATACATCCCAACTTTCCTGGTGAAATGAATCTGGACTGAATTTCATTAATCCATCGAGCAGATGTTCCCTGAATTGTTCATGTGAATATTTTGACCTTGAGGTGCCTATTATTCGAGTTTCGGGGAGACGGTCTTTTTGAAAGAGATTAAATAGCGCTGGAATCAATTTTCTTTGGGTTAGATCACCGGATGCGCCGAAAATTACAATTGTAATAGGATGAGTATTCATAAATTTTTATGCTCCATAGACAGGAATAGCAGTACCATGAATATCCCTGGAGGCTTCGGAAGATAAAAAGAGGATTACTTCGGCCAAAGAGTCTGGAGTTACCCACTTGGAGGGATCAACATCTGGCATAGCTTCTCTATTGGCTGGTGTATCGATTGTACCCGGAAGAATACAATTAACATTGATGCCCTGGGATTTTAATTCCGCAGACATGCTCTCGGTCAAACGGAGAACTGCTGTTTTTGCTGCACTGTAGGATCCCATCCTGGCTTTGCCGGTGAGTGCAGGCCTGGCTCCTATGGTGATGATCTTTCCGTTTTTTTGCTCCAACATTAGTGGAACAACAGCATTGGTAACGTTAAGCAAAGTCTGAACATTTAAGTTCATCATCTCATCCCAGGTTTTCCCGGTTGTTTCATGAACTTTTTCTCCCATCTTGAAACCTCCGGCAGTGTGCACCAGAATGTCTATCCGGCCAAAATGATCCGCTGCTTTTTGCACTGCAGTTTTTACCGTTGAGGAATCTGTCAAATCGATCGAGGAGATCAGTAAGTGATCATTAGATTTTTCTAATAGTGGATAAATATTCCTTAATCGGTCTTGATGATGATCAAGTAAGATCAGGGAAATTCCTTCAGCACCAAATAGCTCGACTACAGCTGACCCTAAATTTCCGGCAGGTCCAGTAATTAAAGCTACTTTTTTATTATTCTTGTTGGCCAAGATTTCCTCCTGGAGAAGATATTTTTTATTCAGGTTTAACTGCATGGCCGCCAAATTGATTTCGCATAGCTGCTAAAATCTTGGCAGAAAAGTTTTCTTCCTTCCGGCTCACAAATCTTGCTTGTAAGGCTGCAGTGATGACTGGAGCGGGAACATCTAAATCGATGGATTCAAATACAGTCCAACGTCCTTCTCCACTATCGGCAACCCACCCTTTGATGCCATCCAACTCTGGATTTTCCTCTAGTGCTTGGGCAGTTAAATCGAGTAACCAGGAGCGGATTACACTACCGAAACGCCAGATCTCGGCAATTTGCCCCAGATCTAATTGAAATTCCTCTTTTGCCTTTAAAATTTCAAACCCCTCAGCGTAGGCTTGCATCAAGCCATACTCAATTCCATTGTGAATCATTTTCACAAAATGTCCTGAGCCGATGGGGCCCACGTGACCCCAGCCCTGATTCTCACCTGGCGCAAGTGTTTTCAGCAGGGGAGTGATGGATTCAATCGCTTTTATTTCACCCCCAACCATCATGCTATATCCTTCGGTTAGCCCCCAGATCCCACCGCTGGTACCAACATCAATAAAGGAGATCCCTTTTTCTGCCAGAGTTTTCCCGAGCCGTATTGAATCTCGATAATTGCTATTTCCACCATCGACGAGGATATCTCCTTCAGCAAGGAGAGAGGTCAAGCTTTTTATAGTCATCTCGGTCGGATCCCCAGCGGGAACCATAACCCAGACTACCCGGGGTTGAGGTAATTTCTTGATGACCTCTTCGAGGGAAAATGCTGCCTGGAGTCCCTCATTTTCAGCCAATTCGCGAGTGATGTCTGGCGAGAGATTATAACCAATAATTTGATGTCCATTTCGTATCAACCGCCGGGCCATGTTGGAGCCCATTTTCCCAAGGCCGATTATTGCTGCTTTCATACTTTCTACTCCTGACCAAATGAAATAATGCTGGGAG
>JAZFRV010000249.1:0-4838 GCA_036445875.1 Anaerolineales bacterium | reverse complement strand
CATCTTTAATTTTATCAGGTATTAGCACCGTTGCGCAATCAACAGTGATGGACTGCCCACCCAACTTGACAAAGCCTTGGCGGCCCAGGCATAATGGGCATACTATAACAAAGAAGGTTATGGATTTCAAGCTGGAATTAAACCAGCTAAATGTTAAGCCAGCGGCTTGCTATTTTTGGCAGGTCTGAAAGAGGTCCAGTTTGGATAGTGCAATCGGGCAATGAACTCAAGAACAATGATCCGTAGCTCTTGGTGAGAAGCCTCTTGTCGAAAACAACAACAACCCCTATGTCTTTTTTGGAGCGGATAAGTCTACCAAATCCCTGACGAAAACTTAATATTGCTTCAGGTAGCATGTATTCCTGGAATGACTCCGAATAAGTTTCTGCCCGGGCTGCAACTATCGGGTCAGATGGTACTTGAAAGGGAAGTTTAGCTATAACCAGAATAGATAAATCCTGCCCAGGAATATCCACTCCCTCCCAGAATGCGCGGGTTCCTAACAAAACAGCTTGTTCAGTCTGCTGGAAACTTTTCAATAATGTATGAGGGGAAGGACCGCTTCCCTGTTCATAGACGATAATCCCTTCCTGGGCGAGAGGACCTGTGATTGCTTCTGATGTCTTTTGAAGCTGATTGTATGATGTGAATAGAGCCAGAGTCCGTCCGCCAGTGGCTTTGCACATGTCAATCAATCCCCGATTGATATACATTTGATGCCCTCGGAAGTCGGATGGTTCAGGAACATCATCAACCAGATAAAGAAGGGCAGAGTTTTGATAATCGAATGGGGAACCAAGAGATAACACTTCTGCATCATTAGCTTGGAGCCGACTGCGGATATAGTCAAAATTCCCGCCGGTTGTTAAGGTTGCTGAAGTTAATATGACTGATCTCTTCTCGAACCAGATATATCGTTCCATCAAGTTGCCGATATGCAGTGGGGCTGCTTTTATGGCAACAGCAGGTCTTTGAGGGGGACTTTCAACCCAATAGATCATGTTTGGATCCGGTTCGAATACCAGATCATCAATATTTTCATAAGTTTCGAATAATTCCCGGGACGCTTCCCGTAAATCATTAAGAATGGTTTCGTACTGTTTATCATTCGATTGATCTGCCTGAATGACTTCGTTTATGCCTTCCCATAATTTTTGAATGTTCTCTAGAAGTCCATGGAGAGATTGCCGGGCTTGATCCCAGGCTGCTTCAACCTCTTCCCAATCCGGTTGTAATCTTGTGGAGTTTTCAATTCTGACTTGCTGTGTATAACGTCCTACCGGTTTTCCGCCCCTCCTCCTCTCTAAAAAAGTATTTATTATCCGGAAGACTTCATCCATTCGACTTTCAGTTTTAAATGAACGATCAATAATGCTCTTTATTAACTGATGGATCGCACCGTAGTCGCTCGGCGATAGATTTTTTTCCCCCAATCTGAGAATCCAATTTAGGATTCCTTTTTTCTCATCACCCAGGGCATTCAGTGATCTACGAAGATTTGTCTGAGATGTGTAAAAACTTAGTGCATTGGTTGTTGCACTCTCAAGGTGATGGGCTTCATCAATCACCAAAGTGTCATACTCGGGTAAAACTCTGTTGCCTGTAGCAACATCTGCCAGGAGCAGGGCATGGTTTACTACAATCAGATGGGAACTATGGGCATCCTGTCGAGCTCTATAAAATGGACACCTCCCTCCGGTTCTTTTTAAGCACCCTTCTGTCGAACAATCTTCGTGTTCTGCTGATACCCGGTTCCAAATTCTACGTTCCCTGGGTCCAGTGAGGTTTATTTCGCCCCGGTCGCCGGTACGGCTAGATTCAAGCCAGACCAGAATTTTACACAATACCCGCATCTCATCTGCAGTTTTGGGTTTAGTCTTCCGGAGCGATTCGAGGTGATGGGGGCATAAATAATTTGATCTGCCTTTTAAAATAGAGGCTTTGCACTTTATGTCTAATGTATCTAGCAGTAGAGGTATGTCTTTGGAAATCAGCTGGTCCTGAAGGTTGATTGTATTGGTGGAAATCACCACTCTCTGCTGGTTTTTAACCGCCCAGAGAGCAGACGGAATTAAATAGGCCAATGATTTCCCGATCCCGGTACCAGCTTCTATCAGGTAGTGACGGCCTTCAGAAATTGCCCTGGACGCTGCTCGAATCATTTCAATTTGTTCTGAGCGATGCTCATATTCGGGAAATGATTTATGAAAGGGTCCTCCCGGTTCAAGAATGGAGGATACTTCTTCCAGATCTAATCCCTTGATTGAAGTATTAGGCTGCAGTGGATCTGTCTCTTGGGGAGGGGGATAAAGCAGCAATGGATTCTGGTATTCCTGTACTTCGGAAATTTTAGTGTTGGCTGATTTTTCCTGATATGCCCATAAAAAAGGCAGATTACCATCCCATGAAGTACTTTTACCCAAGCGGACGATTTCAGCCAATAAGCTTAGTGGCTGCTCAAGGATTATTTTGTACATCAGGTGATAAATTGCTTGGGTGACCCTGGTGTCATCTAGCGCCCTGTGAGTAGCTCTCATGGGAACTGAAAGCGATTGACCTAGTGCTCTCAGGTTATACCGCCCTTCGGCAGGAAGGATAACGGAAGCTATTTCATATGTATCTATGGCTTCATTTTGTTTTAAGACACCTTGTTTCCTGAGGAAAGATAGGTCGAATTTGACATTATGTCCCACGACCGGGGTATCTTTCACAAAATCAACCAGTTGATCAAGAACTTCTTCAATGGGAGGTGCGCCGCGAACCATGGCGTCAGTGATTCCCGTGAGTTGGGAAATAAAGGGAGGTATTTTTTTTCCAGGATTAATTAGGGAATTATATTCTTCCTGGATTTCGGAGCCGAAAAATCTCACGGCTCCTATTTCAATAATATTGTCGTTTTGGGAGTCAAGTCCCGTAGTTTCAATATCCAGTGCAATCAGGGTTTTTTTCATAAGAAGAGTTACAGCGTTCCAGTTGATAAGAACGACAGTTCCGTCAATGTTTGATTTTTCGAATTAAAGAAGAGGAAAACCTCTATGTTTGTCCAAATGCGTGAATAATACGGGAGATGTGTTTTGCGCCTTTAAGGTATAAGTCAATTCTGATATTTTCATCCGGCGCATGGGCGTTGCCCCCCGGATAACCAATTCCCGTAGTCACGACAGGTAATTTTAATGTTTTCACAAAGGCGTAGTTTGGACCGGAGCCTCCCACCATTGGAACAAGCTGCATGGTTTCCCCAAAAGCATCTAGAGAGGTTTCAACGACCAGTTTTACAAAGGGGTGATCTGGATCAGTCCTGGCAGCTGGACCTCCCCCCAAGAACTTAATGTCTACATCGAGGTATCCTTCTCGATCAAGATGGTCTCTCAATTGTTGTAATACCTGTTTCGGGGTTTGATCAGGAACTAATCTGAAGTCGACTTTTGCTGAAGCTTTGGCCGGCAAAACTGTTTTTGAACCTGGACCCTGGTACCCGGATGTTAAACCGCATATTGTGCAAGTAGGTTCAAATATGCTATCGATCTTCAGTTCAGTATCATTTTGGTAGTCTTTGAGGAAATGATCAAGACCGTATCGGGAAAGGTATTCTTCGCTAACCGGAGGGAGTTCTGCCAGCATTTGAATATCTCTCTCTGTTGGGGGAATAACCGCGTCGTAAAACTCAGGCAGACGGATGTGCTCATCTGGATCCTTGAGAGTATTAAGGGCCCAGATTAAACGCCAGGCTGCATTCGGGAAGATTGATCCGCCAAGGCCGGAATGTACATCCATTGAGGCAGTTTGAACGGATAATTCAACATAACAAATTCCCCTTAAGCCCAGGTACTGCATGGGTATATCCCGGTGATCCACACCGCCAAATTCCCAGATACAGACATCAGCTTTAAGCAAATCCTGGTTGGTTTCAATAAAACCAGGTAGGTGAACGCTGCCGATTTCTTCCTCTCCTTCCAGGATGAATTTAACATTACAGGGTAGGTCACCATAAACATCAAGCAGAGCATCGATTGCAAATAGCCTGCTGGTGAAGTGACCTTTATCATCGCTAATCCCCCGGCCGAAAACCTTACCGTCTCGTTCCTCGGGTTCAAAGGGTGGAGATGTCCATAAATCAAATGGTTCAGCGGGTTGGACATCGTAGTGGTTATAAATCAAGATGGTTTTATCAGCTTTTCCCTTTCTTTCGGCAATCACTACAGGGTTCCCATCGGTTTCATGAATTTCTGCTTTAAATCCTCTGGCTTTCAGCATTACCTTAACCATTTGAGCTGTTTCTACCATTCCCAGGTTTTGAGCAGCTATGCTGGGTTGAGCACAGAGAGTTTTCAGTTCGTTTAAACTGGTCGTTAAGTTGGAGTTCAGATACTTATCAACTGCAGCGAAATCTGTCATGGATTACTCCTGCAGCATAGATTCAATCCTGGCGACGATTAAATCCAATGCCACGAAATTATATCCCCCTTCCGGGATAATCACGTTAGCGTAACGTTTTGAGGGTTCTACGAATTCCAGATGCATGGGTCGGACTGTCTCCAGGTACTGGTTAATGACAGATTCGGTCGTCCGTCCCCTCTCCTCGATATCCCTCTTAAGACGCCTGATAAAACGAATATCTGCATCAGTATCGACGTAGATTTTTAAATCAAATAGATTTCGAAGTTCCGGTTCAGCGAGGATTAATATCCCCTCTATTAATATGATTGGCTGGGGATTTATCTGGATAGTTTTGTTCGTTCGGGAGTGAGTTTTAAAATCATAGTCGGGAAGGTGGATGGTTTGTTGGTTACGTAGATTGGTGATGTGTTCAATTAATAACTCTGTTTCTAGTGAAGCAG
>JAZFRV010000248.1:0-4249 GCA_036445875.1 Anaerolineales bacterium | reverse complement strand
GTGCTCTCGAAGTTGCCTACAAACGATCCGTCCTGGAGATCAACATCCCAACCCAGGACCTGCACATCGGTGCCATGTACTTCATTGTATTTCTGGACACCCAGCACGTAGCCATCCATGAAGATGGCAACGGGCGGAATGTTGATGCCGCCGTAAACGCCGACAATGCCAGTCTCGGTCATGCCAGCAGCCAGGTAACCAGCCAGGAAAGTCGGCTGATGAATGGCAAAGCCGCTGCCGTAGATGTTGTCTGCTGCCAGCCAGTTAACATCAACTGGTGCAAACGGCATATCGGGATTCGCTTCTGCAGCTGCAGCAACAGCGTCAGCCAGCAGGAATCCAACCGGGATGATGATGTCGCAGCCTTCTTCAATAAAGGCGTTGATGTTGGCTTCGTAGTCAGTCTGCTGCTGGGATTCGAGGTATTTACCCTCGATGCCAAATTCAGCTATTGCATCTTGAACGCCTTTCCAGGCGGTCGCGTTGAAGGATTTGTCATCGATGCCGCCGACGTCAGTAACCTGGCAGGCAACGAAGGCTTTTTCTTCAACAACTACAGGCTCATCTTGTGTTTGACCACCGCAAGCGGCCAAGAAAAGAGAACCGACGATCAAGAGGGCAATTAGAACCCAAAAGAAACGTTTCGTTTTCATTCTTCTTACTCCTTTTTAATAGTTTCGAACAAATTGTGGGTATTTAGTGGGGAAAGTAGTTTATTTGATGTTATCACCTCCTGGAAGTTAGGTTAACTATAGCATATTAAAATTTTATGAAATAGATGATATTTGTATTAATTTGGCTTGTTTCATGAATTCCTCCATGGGTAATAATTTCTTCATTGGACCCAAGATTCCAATTTTATATTCTGCAATTACCTGGCCTAACTTAGCAGCTAGCACTACTGGCAAACCTGTAAGTAATCCGGTTAATAACCCAGACCAGAACGCATCACCCGCACCAGTAACATCCACGACGGGAATTGAATTTGCGAGAAGATGCACCTGTTCGCCATTAGAGGTCCCCACAAGGGCTCCTTGACTGCCCTGGGTGAGCACAACAATTTCTGGACCCAATTCCAAAAATAACTCCAGGTATTCAGTTGGCTTTTTGCCAGGTCCGAAAATTCGATTACAGTCATCGAGGGAAGGTTTTGTGACAGTTACCAATTGGAGTATCTCTTTTAAGAAACCCAAATAATCCGCCAGATCCGGCCAAATTGCGGGATGGAAATTTGGATCTAACGAGATCAAGATATCTGCCTGATAGGCCACCTTTAGGAGCTGATAAATAGTTGATCTGCTGGGATTCTGGGAAAGAGCGAATGCAGATGTGTGAACAGCATTATACTTTGGAATTGATGAGATAAGCTCATCTGTCAGGTTCAAATATCGGTCTGCACCGCGGTAGACAATAAAATCCGGAGTATTTGTTTGTCGGGAAATAGATATGGAAGTTGTAGGTGCTTCTGAAGTGGTTTGGAGGAAAGAGAGATCTATACCGGCTTCAGTGAGTTGATTATGCAGAAATACACCAAAACTATCTTGTCCTACACAGGCTCCCACCGAAACCGGAAAACCCATCCGTGATAGGTTCATTGCCAGGTTTGATGCTTCACCACCAGCAAATTTCCGGAAATTGTCGGCATCTTCCAGTGAATTCGCTATTCCGGTGGATATTAAATCCACTACAGCTTCACCAAGTATGAGGTATTTGATTTTGGATATATCTCTCATAGGTCTTGATAGATATTATGCCAGATTAATTGAAGTGTGTTTCCGATTTATTCAATTTCCCTTTTATACATATTGGAATATTCTCTTGTCGTTATATTGGTTGTAATTAGATGAATCCTGATTATTTCAACGACAAGGGTTCTTTCAATATAGTACAATAGGCAAATAAAATTCCAGACAGGTATAAGTAGTGATTAAAATCCTATCAATCAGCGATCAGGTTGATCCCCTGATATACAGTAAAAACCTCAATGAGCGCCATGGTGATGTTGAGTTTGTGATTTCCTGCGGTGATCTATCCTATATGTATCTTGAATATATCATCACGATCTTGAATTGTCCTCTTTATTTTGTTCATGGTAATCATGATCCCGAATTGGAGCTAAACATGGGGGAACCCCGCGCATTTCCATTAGGTGCCCAAAATTTGCATGGAAGAATTCTGCGCAATCATGGGATCCTGCTGGCTGGAGTTGAGGGAAGTATTCGCTATAATCAGAGAACACCTTTCCAGTATACCCAGGGAATGATGTGGAACCACGTGTTCAAGTTAGTTCCGGGTTTATTATTTAACAAACTTATTCACGGACGGTACCTGGATATTTTTGTAACACATGCTCCTTTAACAGGAATTCATGAAGGATCTGATTGGGCTCATCAGGGAATCAAGGCTTTCCGATGGTTGGTCAATACTTTCCAGCCGGCATACCATTTCCATGGTCATATTCATTATTACCGGCCGGATGAAGTCAAGGAATCCTGGGTTGGTAAGACAAAAGTTATCAATACATATCGATCCCAGGTTACAGAAATAGACCAGAAAGATTTAATGACTTGAGCACACTCTTGATATCTATCTGCTCACCGACAGATTAATATTGGCAGTTGAACTTCACGCAGAACCTGATCTACGACACTCCCCAGCACAACATCAATTATAGATGCGCCTCTGTACCCACCGATAAGAACCAGGTCAATCTCGCCTTTCCGAGCAAATTGATTGATTTCATCAGGAATGGAAGATTGTGTTACATGGTATTGAGTTTCAATTGGGTACCGTGAGAGGTATGCTCTGGCTTCATTCTGCACTCTTGCCGCATCCTCGAGACCAGCAGAGCTGGTAAGGACTTTTATTGATGATTGTATTTGGCTTCCGAAATAGGCAGCAATATACATGGCTTCATTTGCCTTAATGGTGCCATCATATGCAAGAAGTATGTTATTTAGATAGTTTGCATTCCCCGGTACAGTTAAAATTGGCACAGAACAAGATCGAATCAAAGCGATCAAACCTGAACTCAAGCGCTTGATTGGCTTATCCCCGGGAGGATGGTTCAAGGGGAGAATAATCAGGTCAGTAAATCGGGCATGGTCGCATAAAGTTTTCCTTACATCACCTGCTGAGATTATAAAATCGAATCGATCAAACCCGGCTTGGTGGCATCGGGTTTCGAACTCATTCCTGAGCTCCTGGTGTTCTTCCTGGCTCTCGTCCGTAACTTCAGGATGAATATGGATTCCATGAATCCGACTGTTTTCAACTTCGGCCAGGAAAATTGCCTGATCGAGAGCATTCCAGGTATTCTGAGTATCATCCAGCGCGAGCAGTAAATCATTAAAGAGGTGCTCAAGTACGCTCATTTCTTTAAGTTTATTCCTCCAGGTGCCTGGAGGAGGACTGCCTTCCAGAATATTCGGAACAATTTTATTAAACACTTTCGCTATCACTTCACGGAAAGTTTTTTTTGTTGTGATACTATGTTTATCAGCCAGATCAGCCAAAGCCGCCTCCGGACCGATGTCCCAGCCAATATCCTCCCCAAGAGCACCTCTATGCTCTGATGCCCATAAGTAAAGATCTATCTCCGTCCGCTCTGGAAAGTCTCGGAGCATGCCTCGATGCCGGATTATATTCACCACAGGTAGAAATACTTTTTCGTACCAATTCAGGACAGATTCGGTATATGGAATTTCGCGTTCTTGTTCAATTCCCATATAATATCGGTGAACTGCAATATGCTCTAGAAGAGCAGGATAGGCTCCTGGTTTGGTAACCGAAAAATCTGCACCCGCCTTTAATTTGTCCAATGAGGTTTTCTCGAGAAACCTGACAAACTCGGATTTAATAATCAGGTCATCTGGTGTAATATCCTGGGAAAGGTGGACCCTGGATTCAACTTGTGTGACATAGGCCTGGATGGCGGTATTCCCCATTTGCCTAGATACTGATACGCGATGATTACCGTCCTTCACAAAATAAACTTCACCAATTTTGTACACATCTATAGGCGGTAAGCCGGATAAACTTTTGGTATTGGCCATGACGCGTGCCCAGCGATCCTGACTAATCGATTCTTTTGGCAGGAATTTTCGGGTGAAATCATGGTAGCGACCAACACTCCCGACGATGGCATCCAACGGGATTTCAACCAGTTGTTCTGCGCTTTTTTCAATTGCCCGTAGGTGCTGTCGAACTTCTTCATAGGAGAGAAGTTCCATCTCATCTGAATTGCCTA
>JAZFRV010000247.1:0-12539 GCA_036445875.1 Anaerolineales bacterium | reverse complement strand
CCCGGGAGAGAAATCCAGTCAGGGATTGCTGGATCAGGAAATTGGCTATAAAGCTCTGCTAAAGAATAATAAATCTCGGCGTATAAGGCAGAGATCGAAGTCACATTTTATCCTTTAAGCGCCTTTGCAAACGTGGTGATGATGTCCATTGGGATGGGTAATATGGTCGCGTTTTGTTCGCTTGCGATTTCAACCAGAGTTTGCAGGTATCGTAACTGGAGGCTGGCTGGTGATTTAGATAACCTATCTGCTGCTTCAACTAAAGCTACCGAGGCTTCATTTTCTCCATCAGCATGGATTATCTTGGCACGTTTTTCTCGCTCAGCTTCAGCCTGCCGGGCCATAGAACGCTGCAGGCGTTCAGGCAATAAAACATCTTTGACTTCAACAAAGCTAGCTTCAACTCCCCATGGTTCTGTGTGTTCATCGATAATCAACCGTAAGCGATCATTTACCTTATCGCGATGGGAAAGAACTTCATCTAACTCAGATTGACCAAGAACGCTTCTCAGTGTAGTCAAAGCAAACTGGCCGGTAGCTTTGGCATAATCTTTGACTTTGATAATTGCATCCCCAGCATTTACTACACGGAAATAGACCACAGCATCCACCTCGACAGTGACATTATCTTTAGTGATCACTTCCTGGGGTTCTACAACCATAGTTTCTAGTCGCATGTCTACTTTGATCATTCGATCAATAATAGGAAAAATTATGTTTAGACCTGGGTTGCGATCTGCGTGAAATTTACCTAAGCGAAAAACTAGGCCACGTTCGTATTCCCAAACGATTTTAATGGAAGGCACCAAGATAACAAGCCCAAGAAAAACACCAAAAGCAATTAAAGTTATTTGTGACATTTGATCCTCCGTAAATTATTCCTTCGTATTTATTGATTGGACAGAAAAGTTTACTGTGCCATTTGATCCATCAATTAAAGCGATCAGAATCTTGTTCTTCTCCCCCGCCTGCAAGAATCCAGCGAGTGAGTAAGTAATATATCGTGGCGGCTATTACTATTACAAAAACAACAACCACACCGCCCGGGCCTGATGTAACAAAAAAAGACCTGATTAACTCACTGATTGGCATGATCATGCTCCTTTTTTATTCTAGATTGTATTCGTTGACCAAAAATTCGCTGCCGTCGAGTAGCAACTTTCTGCTCGTCTTCTTCTAGACTTTCTGCGGTTTCCCAAAGCGGAATGATTGGGAAGAATCGAGTGAATATTGCGTAAAGTAAAATCATCCCAGCAAAAAGCGCAAGTGTAATCGCCCATTCCACCCAGGTTGGACGATATACTCCTTGGGCTAACTCATAAAGCAAACGGGGCCTGGTTTCAGTTGGGACGATTACTACATACCGTTCTAACCACATGCCTATGTTGATGAGCACGCCAGCAATCACCATCCATCTAATGTTATTTTTCCCTTTAACTATCAGAATAAATAGTGGGATGATGAAGACAAGAATAGTCATCCCCCAGAAGATCACTGAGAAGTCCCCGGTAAATTTTTGCCAAAACACTTCCATTTCTTCAGGTATATTCCCATAGAAAATGGTTAGAAATTCTGCGATCATCATGTAGATCCAACCTAACGAGAAAACGATCAGCAACTTACGAAGAGAGTTGAATAGATCGATGGGTAAAGCTTCCTCCATTTGATAAACTCTTCGGAGGATTGCCAACACAATCACTACAGCAGCTGTACCTGAGTAAATAGCGCCCAGCAGGAAAAATGGACCAATTAATGCTGTGTGCCAACCGGGCTGGATGGTCATACCAAAGACCCAGGATACAACTGTATGGACAGTAACCACCAGCATGGTCATGAAGATAGCCATCCAATCTAGAACTTTTTCTAACCGATGGTACTGCTGCGACCGCCCCTGCCAGCCCAAGGACAAAATCTCATACATTCGATGCTGCCATTTTGGTATACCCGTTATGCGATCACGAATAAGCGCGATATCAGGCAAAAGAGAAAGATAGAAAAACACCACACTAGAAAACATGTATAAAGACACTGCTGTGATATCCCAGATTAGAGGAGATTGAAAACGCCCATAAATGACCATATTGAGCACTAGCTCCGGACGCCCCATATCCGCTACTATGCTGGCGACAGCGAAAGGTAGACTAAAAAGGGTGATGGCCTCGGCTGCCCGTGTGAGTGGCTTCCGCCATTCCGCTCCTGCCAACCGTAAGATTGCAGAAATGAATGTTCCTGAGTGAGCTAGCCCGATAAAGAAGACGAAATTAGTGATGTATACGCCCCAATAAATTGGACGGTTCATCCCTGTAACACCCAAACCTGAAATCAGCTGTTGAAAATAAGCATAGGCGCCCACTCCCAGTATAATGAGTAAACCCGACCACAGCAAAAGATCTTTACTTGATATTTTATATATAGGCGCCAAAATACTTTCTTCGTGTACATTTTCAGGATGGAAAGTTCTTTGCCGAACCATGTGTTTATCCTTCGTGCAGATAGATAATTTTAGGATGAGTCCCGGCTTCTTCTAATAAACGAAAAGCACGGCGGCTCTGGGCAAGTTGGGAAACGGTTGAATTTGGGTTATCAAGATCACCAAAATAGCGCGATTTCGCAGTACAGGTTTGCACACATGCTGGAACAAAGTCCTCGGTACGGAATTCCCTCTCTTCAGCGGCAGCCCGATCCCTTTCCTTAAACAAACGGTGAACACAAAAAGTGCATTTTTCGACAACACCTTTAGGGCGAATAGAAGGACCTTCTGAGACAGCTCTCCCTTCAATTTGATCAGGGGTCAGATGCCGCTCCAGACTTTCCTCCCAAGTAGGTTCGTACCAGTTGAAATACCTTACCCCATACGGGCAAGCCACAGTGCACAGCCGGCAGCCGATACAGCGGGTGTAATTTTGGCGAACAATCCCTTCTGTATCCTGATATGTTGCCCCAACAGGGCACACCTTTGTACAAGGTGGGTCTTCACAATGCATGCATGGTCGAGTGAGGAACTTAGCCTGCCCGCTGGCTATCGCACTTTCCTCTTCCGACCGTAAGGGGAAGACATCATTCCAGAATATTGAACGGCCCAGAGCAGCCTCGTCAGGGGATACGACGGGGGTGTTATTCTCAAAACGACATGCCATGCTGCATCCTTGGCAGGCCACACATTTATCCAGATCGATTACCATTGACCACTTAGTCATAGGGTTTACTTCCAATAATCTTTAAAACAAAGCTAGTCATGCTTTATAAACCTTTACCCGAGTATTTGTATATGAAGCCAAACCAGTAAAAGGCTCGCTTGCTGGGTTAAGGATCTCAAGCCCATTCACACCGCGGTCCTTCGCCCAACGACCAATCGCAGTGTGTCCCTGGTTGTGGGGAATGTTGACAATATCTTCCCGCATTCCTTTAACCAGGCGAAGTTTTGTCTGTAATCTTCCAAAAGGACTTTCGATCCAGACCTGATCTTTATCGTGGAAGCCAAGTTTATGGGCATATTCATCGTTCATTTCCATCCAACTTCCCCATCTTTCGCCCACAACCATTCCGCTGATCTCCTGAAGTGAGGGCATATTTGCAGCATAGCTATACGGGCCTAAACTCATTAGGGTTACTACATTAAGAACAAATGGGAATTCTTTCTCATCTCCTTGATAAACAACGGCTTCATAATGCGGGAGGAATAATTCATCCCCAGATACTCCTGCCCCCATAGCAGCCAGTAAATCATCATTCTTTTCTTCAAGAAGACAATATAGCTCTCGACTGTAAAAATCGAAACGTCCATCCCGGGGAGATTTTTTCCTGTCTTTCCCAACTACTTCATCAACCCAGCGTTCGCTTCCCCGTCTGCTGAAATGATAGCCTGGGATTAGCCACACACCCAGTTCTTGCAAAGTTTCCCATCCTGTCCCAATATTGGATAGTCGTTCCTGTAACAAACTTTTATAATTATCCCAGGGGAATGCCTTACTTACCGATCCGCCGATCTCTTTGGTGACACGGATCAAAAAATCACCCGTGTTCATCGTGTCGAATAATGGTTCTACAACAGGTTGCCTAAGACCTACGCCTGGATAACCCAAGCCCTCAATATAATCATCTTGCCACCGCTCTAGGAAGGTAGGTTCTGGGAGGATAAGGTCTGCATAATTGGCAGATTCATCCAAAAATGTGGCAAAAGATACAATAAAAGGGATTTTTTCAAATGCATCTTTGAAGCGGCCCCCACCAGGAGCTTCGTAAATCGGATTAGCATCGTAGAGAAATAAGGCTTCAATCGGATATCCATCTAACACTCGATCAGCAACTGCCTGATAGGCATGATTTCCTAATGGGAATAAAGTGCCTGCCCCGTCTGCACGTTCCTGCTGTCTGCCTCTTTCTGCGACATCGTCATTAGGCATTTCCGGCCAGTCAGGGCAGGTCACATATCGCTGGGTTAGAACGCCACCAGGAGTTTCGAGGCTGCCAACCAATGCGTTCAGGGAGAGAATTGCCATAGCAGCTGACATTCCGTTCAGGTTACCATTGAGCAAACCCCCTTTTCCTGGTAAAACAGCAATTGCCGGAGGATTTCCTGAAAATTCTCCGGCAATCCTGGTAATTGTTGTAGCTGGTACACCGGTAATCATTTCAACTCTTTCTGGGTCATAATTTTCCAACACGTAGGATTTAAAACCCTTGTGAAGCGTGCGATCTTCACCAACAAAGTCATCAAATCCAAAAGAATAATTATGGACAAAATCCGTGTCAAACCGGCCTGTCCTAATGATCACATGAGCAATCCCTAGTGCGAGAGCTGCATCCGTGCCGGGTTTGATCGGAATCCACTCATCCGCTTTACCACCAGTGATGCCTTGCCGCGGATCGATTAGGATAACTTTACCGCGGACTGCCCGTCCCTGCCGTAGGTACGAATGGCCCGATACCATTCTTTGGGGTGTCCGCCCGGCTTCTAGAAGATTAGCTCCAAAGCTGAGTATATAATTTGAGTTTTCTAGGTCGTAAACCGGTAAATCATATATCCCTTGGGTGAAGAGTGTGCCAAGTTTGGCTGCTTCAATATTCAAACTATCATGCGAAATAACATTGGGTGATCCTATAGACGCCATGAATCTTTCTAAAAACTGGCGCATCTGGCCGCGGGTTTCTCCGTAAAGGATCGCTGCTCTCTCAGGTTGCCCATTCTCCCGAAGTTGAGTTAATTTGCCTGCAACCACCCTAATGGCATCATCCCATGTAATCGGTTCCCACTCACCGGAATCACGAGATCCTATTTTCTTCAGCGGACCAGTTAACCGATCTGGGTTATAGAGCAGCTCTGGTGCTGCTTGGCCTTTAGGGCAAAGCGCGCCCAAATTTATTGGGTGCATCGGGTTTCCTTCTAACTTAACCAAGTTGCCATCGGCCACCCGCCCCAGCATACCGCATCCACTAGGGCATAGAAGGCACACTGTGGAAATGATTTCTTCTTCTTGTGAAGTCCGAAGATATACAGGACCGTCATTCTCTTGTAGCAGAGATCGGAGTAAGTTACTTCCTACTGCCAAGGCTCCCGATGCCCCGACAACCCCCCCCGCAGCCTTTAAGAATACCCTCCTCGATAAAGATTTATTGGATCCCATCTTAATTGCCTCCACATCTTTCTGGGCCGGGATTACTGACACATTCCAGTTTGCCTGGAGGAAGAGGATAGCTGACCGGAGCCGGTTCAATTTGTCCAGTTGCGATTCCCGTTACATATGCGACTAATTCATTTAGTTGTCCATCTGTAAATTGACCTTCAAAGTTTGGCATACCACTAAGCTCGCGTCCGGATAAGATCATATTCCGAATTTGAAAATCCGAAATCCCGCTGTCTGTTATTGTATGCCCAAACAAACCTTCGCCAGATAGTCCGTGACAAGAAGCGCAGGCGATATCATAAAGTTCGAACCCCACACCTGGGCCAGAGGCAACGAGTACATTTTCCAAATCAGGAACTTTATCTGGTCGTCCTTGAGCTGCCCATAATAACCCCCGTGGTGTCCGCGGGCCGCCCCCACCTGGGTTCACATGACAGGCAGAACAAGGTTCTCCAGTTCTTTCTACATATTCGGGTAGTGCGTGAGCAGCTGTTTCCCCCATGATTATCCCCACGGCTGCGATAACAAATAAACTTAGTGTTCCTAGGAGAGCATATTGTGAAAATCTAACCAAGAGATTTTTCATTGACACCTTCTTTTAAACAAGAATAATTCCTATAAATATCTTGTGGTTAGCGCTTGCCGGGAGTTGCTCATCTCCAATCAACATATAATCCTTTTCGTGAATGTGTGAAGTGAAATCATCGTCAATCCGATGCAACTGGTTCACAGATTGATTGAGTTTTTTTATTCTGTTTGTTCCTTCTGATCAAAATTTCCAAGAATTAGACGTATTAAGTCATCAGCTTTTAATACTTTTTGCTTTTGATGGTGATATACGTTTAGCTTGTTATCGTTGAGATTGAGGCCGATAATAAAAAAATCCAAATGATGGGATTCCAAATTCTTCATTAACCTAATTGATGTTTTACCTTCCTGCTCTTCTTCAATGATGATTATTTCAGGTTTGAGATTTGAAATCATATCTAGCGCGTTTGTGTAATCTGATGTAGAACCAAGCCAATCTATTTCTGGATGCTTGAGGAGCATCTGAATTGAGGTAAGAAATAGTGGATGTGTCCAAATTGCAAATACACTTTTTGATGACATTCGGTACCTTTGACTTTTCTACTTAGATATATATTAGATAATAAGATCACTAATGGGTATCAGTGAAAGTGCTATTTACATAAAAAGAACGCCAATTATTTGGACATTATAAAAATGTGATCTGGCGATTATTGCTATTTCTTTTTGATTAGAATACTAAGATTTATATTTGGTTTAAGCTTACAAGTGTATCTATAAAAAATTGTCTAAGTATTTGAGGAAAGATTAGGGATATTATTTCAGATAATTGATAGTCTGTTCTGGGGAAATAGAATCTACAAAAAAACCGGGAACGATTAGGTTCCCGGTTTTTCTTTCAAAGTTCTTCACGATTTGCCTTGAACACCTGAGTTACCAATGGGGCAACTCCTTTGTTCCACAAATTTGTGATTAGGAAAATTATTCTCCTAGTGCTTCAACCGCCGCTTCCAGCAGAGCAATTGCATACTTGGAGTTGTGGACACCCTTGCTAGTATCCTCTTCAATCACGAAGAGGTAGTTCCACAGAGCTTGAGCTTCGGCCTCAGGATAGAACCCGATAACGGGATGATCATCGTACATACCTTTGGCTTCGAGCAGCTCGAGAACTTCGGCGCCCAATTCTTCAATCCTGGTCTGTACACCATTAATATCGAAGTCTTCGGCGTCCACGTGGCAAGCTGTGCAGGTTGAATCGTCTGGTTCAAAGGTGTGAGATTTATCTTCACCCAAGTGACAGGTTACACATGTATCCTCAACCGCCAGGGCATGCCCGCTGGGGCTGCCTTCTACACCGGCACCGCCCAGGCCCATAAGCATCGGGGCCTCCCCTCCGTGGTGGGGACCCCAGTGGGTGCTGTTGACCTCAATGTTGCCATCGGAGTCAGGTGGATATAAAGAAATTGCTCGGCGGGTCTGGTGGCAGTTGGCGCACAAATTGCCCTTACCGCCGTCGAAGGTTCCGCCGGTGGCGTAAAGCGTAACTGGATCTGTGGTTTCCAGGGCAAAATCCTCACCAGTGAAAGTGGTGTGGATCTGGTGGCAGGCACGGCAGTCTTGGCGGGTTGGGTTTGGATCTCCAACCTCAACTTCGTCTGGGTTCAGTCCTGCTGCAATCCTGGTACTGAATCCTCCGCCAGAATGACATCCTGCGCAGCTTGAGCTTGTTCCTCGTGAGAAAGCCTCACCACTCCCATGTCGGGACTCACTCCAGGCAGTTTTCTTCCCGGTGATTTTGGTGGTGTCATTGTGGCACTCCTTGCAGCTAAGATCGGGAACCGAAGCTTCCGATCCGGCAGGGCCTTGCTCTCCCTGTGCTCCGGTGGGGCCGGCAGGGCCGGTGAGACCGACTTGCCCAGCACAGGCTGCTAATACAAACGCAGCGATGCCGGTCAGGACAATCAAAACAAGTATTTTTCTTCTAGACATCATTTATCTTCTCCTTGTTAATTGAAAACCATTTTATAACTCACAAAAGAATAACAATTTAAAGGTTGATTTGCACCTAATCCACCTTTTGAGAGTTTTTAACAGCTAGGGACTTGAAAGAGATATTTTATCAACTGTCATAAAAACATTTATGAATATTGCCTTAATTAGTTAACCTCCCAATTTTCTGATAAATAGTTATTTCAGGTGCATATCTATTTAACTAATCCTAATATCGGAATGTCATATTCAGCTATTCAAGATTTGTGTATTTTGTTATTAACGATACATAAAAATTGAGATGTGTGAATAAAATACTCAGGCGACGTCATCCGATGCAATAAATCAGCTAGGACGATTTTCCTTATGAATATTTTAGCAAAACCGCACTGTTTCAGGTATCGTAGGAATTGCTAGAATTAATAAAAAAACGCCAATGTTATTGGCGTTTTATTTGTTGGATTGTTAAAGTTATTAAGTGCCGAGTATCCCTTTTTGCCGGGTGTACTCGATCAAATCTCGACGACTATTTAGATTAAGCTTATTCATCAGGTTGCTTCGGTGGGAGTGCACCGTGCTGGGACTGACAAAGAGTTTTTCAGCTATTTCCTTATTGGTGTAACCATCAGCAAGTAATCGAAGAATTTCCTGTTCGCGTTTGCTGAGATTTGATAAGGCATTTTTACTCCCGTCTAATGAGCTGAGATACCCCTTCACTAATTTACCGGCCATAGAGGGATAAAGAAAAACCTCTCCTTTTGCTACAACTCGCAAAGCGTGGATCAGCTCACTTGTCTTCGCGCCTTTCAGCACATATCCTGAAGCTCCAGCCTTAATCATTTCAAAAAAATATTCATCTGAGCGATGCATTGTTAGGACTAAGATCCTTGTTTCAGGCCATTGAGACATTATTTTCTTTGTTGCTTCTAATCCATCAACTCCTGGCATGGCAATATCCATCAGAACCACATTTGGATGAAGTTGCTCAACTAATGCTAGAGCCTCTTGTCCATCGAGGGCTTCACCAACTACTTCGATGTCTGTTTCTGCCTCAAGTAGAAGACGCACTCCAGAGCGGACTATGGTATGGTCATCAGCGATCAATACTCGAATTATTTTATTCAAAAGATTCCTCCATCAGGGGAATTCTGATCCGGATTTTTGTGCCCTGTCCAGGTGAAGATAGAATTTCCAGCTGACCATCGCACTGAGCGACTCGTTCTTGCATACCTAACAAGCCCAAGCCCCCCCGGGGGTTGTTTTCATTAATATCCCTATCGCTTGGATTAAACCCTTTCCCGTCATCAGTAATTTCTCCTTCAAAGAAACCATTCCGGATGGCAAGGGAGATCTCAACTTTGGTTGCATCAGCGTGTCGCACGATGTTGATCAGGGCTTCTTGGAAGATTCTGAAAAGAGAAATTTCAATTTCAGGGGGGAGTCGGTCGCTAAGATTGTGGACACTGAATTCTATCTCAATGTCAGAATTATTTAGTACTCGCTCTGAATGCGAGCGAAAAGTTGGCACCAGACCGAGATCGTCGAGGGAAGAAGGGCGCAGATCCAGGATTAGATCATACATATTGTCAGTCGATTCCCCTATCAAGGTTTTGATTTGGTCTAATTGTGTGAAGGCTTTGCTTTGGTCAGATGTAATAAGTCTCTCCATTGTTTCAGCCCGTAAGGCTAATCCGGCGAGAGATTGACCAAGACTATCGTGTAATTCGCGCGCCAAGTTCTTGCGTTCATCTTCCTGGGCTGTAATCAAGCGATTGAGTAATTCAGCTTTTCTCTTACTTTGATGACGCAGATTATCTGATAGAGAGCGATTTTCTTGGCTGCGCTTTTCTACTCTCTCAGACATGGTTTTGAATGTGCCAACTAATTTCCCAATTTCATCGGGTTGATCATCAACTATTTGTTGAGGAGATTCCGTCTCGCCAAAGTTCGCAATGGCTTCTGCAACTCCCTCCAACCGGTGTAATACAAAGCGACGGATTGTGAAGTTAACAACAAAAACTGTAATAAGGATTGTACCAACCCACCACAGCAAATTTTCACGCAACCCAGAAAGCAGCTCTTTTTCAAAGGGAGCTATGGATATATCCGTAAGCAGTAAACCCAGCAGTTGCTGACTTGGATCGTGGCATTGGCCACACTCAGGACTATTATTGATGGGCACCATGCTGCGAAAAACGCGTTGGTCATTGTCAGATTCAACAATCACACTGCTTGGTCTTTGATCGGTTTGGAGACTATGACAGGGCTGACAATTGGGTTGCAACTGATCCAATATTTTACCAATCGAGACGTTATTTGGAGAGAAAACCACCCGCCCATCGATGTCAATCACGTAGATAATTTCGACCTCTTTACTTTGTTGGATCGTATCGAGTGTTACCTGAATTCCTTCGATATCCATATCCACCATGTCGTGCCTTAAGTTACTCTCAATAAGCTGACCTGAAAGTGATGAGATTGAAGATAATTGATCTAGCATGATTTTTTGAAGCCGGACGTATTCAATTAAAGAAAATATGCCCAGGATAAGGCCCAATGGCAGCACCACTCCAAAAGTCACTTTAGCGCGTAAACTACGGTTTACAAAATTAAAGAAGCGGAATTTAGAAAACATTAATTAGAAGTCTTGCTACCTCAGTTGATTTACCAGAAATTAATAAATATAATTGTATCACTTGCCATTTCATTAGATCCACAAATCTGAAAAAATGATTTGGGCAGCGTTTGGATAAAGGCATACAGATCAACCAGATCTATGGGATGCGAAATTATATTTATCTGACTGGTGTATTGGGGATAGATATTACTTAGATGTTTCACAACCCCAGATCTTGGCCAGAATGACCCCGAGACATCATCTAAAGTTGATACAGGTGTACCGGGAGGGACTCGATTCCCTCAGTCTTCAGATTCGAATTAAGGTAAGAGGGTATCCAGCGAATCTAATATTTCCTAAATATGAGATGCAGGCACAATTGAATATCGGATGAACTCATCGGCCCTGCGTACTTCGGGTCCAATTTTTGCCTTGAAAAACATTCAAAAATAGTGGATAAAAATGTCTTGGCTAATATATAAGAGAGCTAATTTAACTTGGTTAGAGAGGGGAAAATGGCTAGGTTAAATAAGATAAGTAGCAGACATCCTGTCCCAGAAATTAAAGCAGCTGAGGTAGCGCCAATTTGGTCGCCGAGCAAACCCATCACCAGTGATCCGAGCGGATAAAAACCACCCAATGCCCAGGTATAGGTGCTTAACACACGTCCGCGTAAATCATCTGGGACAATGGTCTGGATGAGAGTATTGGTGAAAACGAGCTGCGTGATAAAAGAATAGCCTATCAGTGCCATGAACGCCATACTCACCCAGGGAATGCGCGATAGAGCCAGACCGATAATCCCTGGTCCAAGTAAGAGACGACTAAAGATGAGGGTTTTTCCTTTATGAAAAGAATCGCCAAAGATCACCAATAACAACGCTCCAAACAACGCACCCGCTCCTTGCCAGGATAACAATTGTCCAAAGCCTTTAGCTCCGATTTGGAGAACATCCTTTGCAAAAACAGGTACCAAAGTCAGCGCGCCAAATCCAACCATGCTGAAGGCTGCAACCATAAAAACCAGACCGAGAATAGATTTTTCACCACGGATATAACGAAATCCATTCCTGATCTTTTCGATGGGATTAGCATCTGAGGAGGGTAGTGTTGGTGAAGATAATTTCATGAGCAGCAAAGCAAAGATCACAGAAAGATAAGAGAGTCCATTTATGGCAAAAGCGGGAGCTTCTCCCAGGGCGGCTACAACTGCACCGCCAATAGCGGGACCAACAATCCGGGCAATATTGAACATGGTAGAGTTAAGACCGATTGCATTCATTACATCTTCTTTATCGTCATCCACCAGCTCAACGACAAATGCCTGTCTCGCAGGCATATCCAGCGCATTGCCAATACCTAGCAAAAATGCGAGCAAAAGAATATGCCAGTATTGAACAATTTCCAGCCAGGTAAGAAGTGCCAGCAGACCTGCCAACAGCATGAACCAGCTCTTAGTGATTAGCAATATTTTTCGACGGGGGAATTGATCTACGATCACACCCATGAACAAAGAAATCAGCAGGACAGGCAAAAAATTGATAAATGTGACCATGCCCAGGCTGGTTTGTGAGCCAGTAATACGATAGACCAACCATTGTTGGGCGGTGGATTGCATCCAAATCCCGACGACAGAGACAAGCTGCCCCCAAAAGAAGATCCGAAAGTTGGGATGGCGAAAGGCTCTAAAGGAACGCGACCAGTTTGGGGAAGGGAAACTACTGACCATATTATTGTGTAAATACCCTTATGAATTTATTGATGTGCGCCCGGGTTTCGAT